>NZ_JBYTEP010000034.1:0-48167 GCF_058792015.1 Cellulomonas sp. EB106-03-03-XG116 | reverse complement strand
ACCCCCCCCCCCCCAACTAAGGCGCCATTTCTGTTGGGGTAGGGGAGGTGGAGAAGAGAGAGGCACCCGCCGGGCCGGGGGTCGCCCCCGAGGCCCCCGGCCCGGACCATGCCGCGCCCGGGTACCTCCCGACGCCGGCGGCGGGGACCTTCGTGCCCGGCGGCCCGCCCCCGGCGGAGCCGTCCGCGTCACCCGTCCACCCGTCCGCGGACCCGCGCGCGGCGTCCTCGGCGGCGTTCGCCGTCGCCGCCCGGCGCGACATCTCGCTGCTCAACCGGCAGCTCCAGGCGCTCGACGAGCTCGAGCAGACCGAGACCGACCCCGACACGCTGCAGCAGCTGTTCCTGCTCGACAACCTCACGATGCGGCTGCGCCGGGGCGCGGAGTCGCTGCTGGTGCTCGCCGGGAGCCCGCCCGGTCGCCGGGTGCGGGACGCCACCCCGGTCTCGGACGTCGTCCGCACGGCCAGCGCGCAGATCGAGGCGTACGAGCGCGTCCGGGTCGACCTCACGGACGACCCGCCGCTGGCGGCGGTGCACGTCGTCCCGGTCGCGCACCTGCTCGCGGAGCTGCTCGAGAACGCGACGGTGTTCTCGCCCCCGGACACCGTGGTCGACGTCGTCGGCCTGTGCGACCCCGAGGCGATGCACGTCACCGTCCGCGACAGCGGGCTGGGCATGACCGCGGCGGAGCTCGACCGCGCGCACGCCGCCCTCGGGTCGCGGGCCGGCGTCGCCGCGGCGACCGACCGGCTGGGCCTCGTCGTGGTGGGCCGCCTCGCGGACCGGCTCGGCATCGGCGTGACCCTCGCGCCGCGCCCCGACGGGCAGGGCACCGAGGTGACGCTCCGGCTGGCCCGCGACCTGTTCGACGTCGCCGGCCCCGACGACGAGGGCGACGCGCCCGCCGACAGCGTGCCGGTGCTGCCCGAGCCCGTCGTGCTGCCGCCGGTGCTCGACCCGGACACGCTCGCGCCGGTCGCCGGCGGCGAGGAGCCCGGCTGGCGGGCGCCGGACGCGGCGCCGTACGTCCCGGAGCACACGGTCGTCGACGAGCCGGGCCGGGCCGCCGGCGTCCCCGGTCCGCGCCGCAGCGCCCGGTCGCGGGCGCACGCTGCCGACGGGCCGCCCGGCGCACCGGCGGGCACGTCGCCCGAGCACGCCGCGCTGCCGTCGTTCGACGCGATCCTCGCCGGGACCCCGGTCGGGGGCGTGCCGGGTGGGCCCGGCGCACCCGGCGGATCGCCCGCGCCGGACCTGCCGGCGGACCCGCCGGTCTACGGGTTCGTGCAGCCGCACCCCGAGGTGCCGCACGCCCCGGGCTCGCGCCGGCACGCCGCGCGCGCCGCCACCCAGCCGGTCGCGGTCGCGGCGCACCCCGTGGCCCCGGTCGCCGCCCCGGCGTCGCCGACCCCCGCCGCGGGCGTCCCGGGGCCGGCCGCCGCCGCGCCCGTCGCGGCCGGGCGCACCTTCCTGCCCCAGGAGCCGGCCGACGCGCCGTCCTGGTCGCCGCAGGGCGGGGCCGCCGCGCCGGGGTGGACCGGCGAGCAGTCGCCCCTCGCGGAGCGCGCGTCCCTCCAGCAGCAGGCGCTCGCCGCGCTCAGCTCGATGTCGTCCTACCGGCCCCAGGTCGCGGAGGCGGGCGCCCCGACGCTCACCCGGCGGCTGCCCGCGGCCGTCGACGCCGCCTCCGACCCCGCGGAGGAGGCGATCGTGCGCGACGCCGAGGCCCTGCGCGCCCGCCTGACGGCGTTCCGCGCCGCGACCCGGCGCGCCCGCGAGGACGGCGCCGCCGACCCGGTCCACCGCGCCACCCCGACCGCCACCCCGACCCCCGCCCCGACCCCGTTCGCCGAGGAGATGCGATGACCGACCCGACACCGCGCCGGCGGGAGTTCGTCTGGCTCCTCGACGAGTTCGTGCGCTCCACACCCGGGACGACGTTCGCCCTCGTCGTGTCCGCCGACGGTCTGCTGATGACCATGTCGCAGGGCGTCGACCGGACCCGCGGCGACCAGCTCGCGGCCATCGTCTCCGGCATCTCCAGCCTGACCCGCGGCGCGGCGCGCGAGCTGGGCGGCCGCCAGGTGGCCCAGTGCGTCGTCGAGCTGGACTCCGGCTTCCTGGTCCTGATGCACGTGTCCGGCGGGTCGGTGCTCGCCGTCGCCGCGGACACCACCTGCGATGTGGGCGTCGTCGGCTACGAGATGGCGATGCTGGCCAGCCGCGCGCAGACGACCCTCACGCCGCAGCTCGTGTCCGACCTGCGGCGCGAGCTCCCGGTGGACAGCCCCGCGCGGACGGAGGCCTGACGCCGTGACCGACCCCCGCCGCGAGCGCCGCGCCGCCCCCGAGGTCCGCCCGTACGTCATCACGGGCGGCCGGACCCGGACGGAGGGCGACGACGTGCGCCTGGACACGCTCGTGCAGGCGGACGGCTCGGCGCACCCCGCGCTCACCTCGGAGCAGCGGGCGGTCCTCGCCGGGCTGGCGGGCACCTACCTGACCGTGGCCGAGGTCGCCGCCCGGATCGAGGTGCCGCTGGGGGTCGCCCGGATCCTCGTCGCCGACCTGGTCCGGGCCGGGGCCGTGCGGGTGCACGACCCGGCCGTGCCCGGGCTCGACGCCGCCGCGGCGACCGACCAGGAGCAGCGCTACCTCATCCTCGACGTCCTGGAGAGTGTCTACGATGGCATTTCCGCCCTCTGAGGGCCCCGGCCCGCTGGGTCCGGAGCAGCCCGTGGTGCCGGCCGGCGCCCCCGCCGCGCGCGCGAACGGGCACGCCGCCCACGCGAACGGGCACGCCGCCGCCCACCGGGCGGAGGCCCCGACGGTCGTGAAGATCGTCGTGGCGGGCGGGTTCGCCGTCGGCAAGACGACGTTCATCGGGTCGATTTCCGACATCGAGCCGCTGAACACCGAGGCCGCGATGACCGAGCACTCGCTCGGGGTGGACGACGCGGGCGGCCGGACCGCCGCGAAGACCGCCACGACGGTCGCGATGGACTTCGGGCGGATCGCGCTGCCGGGGTCGCTGTGGCTGTACCTGTTCGGCACCCCGGGCCAGGACCGGTTCCTGTTCATGTGGGACGACCTGGTGCGCGGCGCGATCGGCGCCGTCGTGCTGGTCGACACCGACCGGCTCGACCAGTGCTTCCCCGCGGTGGACTACTTCGAGTCCCGGGGCGTGCCGTTCGTCGTGGGCGTGAACTGCTTCGACGGGGTCGCCAAGCACCGGCTCGAGGACGTCCGCGCCGCGCTCGCCATCCCCGCGCACGTGCCGGTGCTGTACACCGACGCCCGCTCGCGCAGCGCGACCAAGCAGGCGCTGCTCACGCTGGTGCGCCTGGCGATGGAGGGGCTGCGCCGTGGCTGAGCACGTCGAACCCACCGGGGCGGTCCGCGCGGTCGGCGCGCGCGACCTCATCTTCTCCACGACCGACGGCCGCGGGGTGATCGAGAGCGCGAACCAGGGGTTCACCCGCGTCGCCGCGCACCCGTGGTCCGACCTGGTCGGCGCGCCGCACAACATCATCCGGCACCCGCAGATGCCGGCCGGGGCGTTCAAGCTGATGTGGGACACCCTGCAGGCGGGGCGGCCGTTCTCGGCCTACGTGCAGAACCTCGCCGGTGACGGCGCGGCGTACTGGGTCTTCGCGACGGTCACCCCGATGGGCGACGGCTACCTGTCGGTGCGGATCGCTCCCGGCGTCGAGGCGTTCTGGAGCGCCGCCGCCGGGGCCTACGCCGACGTGCTCGTGGCCGAGCGGCACGCGCGGGCCGAGGGCCTCGGCGGCGTCGCGGTGGCCGAGGCGGGGTGCGCCCGGCTCGCCGAGCGGATCGGCCAGCTCGGCTTCGCCGACGCCGAGGAGTTCATGCACACCGTCATGCCGGCCGAGGTGCTCGCGATGGCGGAGCGGCGGCGGCCCGTCGACCCGACCGAGCAGCACGCGGGCCCGGTCGGCACCGTGCTCGCCACGTGCGTCGCCGTGGACCGGGAGGTCGCCGGCCTCATGGCGCGGCTCGACGGGCTGCACGCGCTCGCCGACCGCCTGCGGGAGGTCGAGCGGGACGCGCTGACGGCCGTCGCCGCGCTCGCCGAGGTGACGGAGCTGGCGCAGCACGCGTCCGAGACCGTCTCGCAGACCGCCCCGGTGCTGCTCAGCACCGCGGGCGCCATGTCGACGCTGGGCGACGAGGTGGCGGAGATGCTCGCCGACCTCGTCCCGGAGCTGGCCACGGCGCGGCGGGCCGTCCTGCGCGTGCGGTTCCGGATCGCGCTCGCGCGGCTGCACGGCGACGCGGTCGTCGACGCGGCGCGTGAGATCGACCGCGGCAGCGCCCAGCTCGGCCCCGAGCACCTGGCGCAGCTGTGCGCCTGCC
Source organism: Cellulomonas sp. EB106-03-03-XG116 (assembly GCF_058792015.1). Classification (NCBI taxonomy): domain Bacteria; kingdom Bacillati; phylum Actinomycetota; class Actinomycetes; order Micrococcales; family Cellulomonadaceae; genus Cellulomonas; species Cellulomonas sp. EB106-03-03-XG116. The sequence continues at coordinate 43,785 of NZ_JBYTEP010000034.1, read as the reverse complement.
TGCGGGACGACCTCGCGACCGCGAACCGCGACCTGGCGGACGGCGGCGCGGTGCTGCGGCGGGTGGGCGCAGGGCTGGAGGTCGCGCACGACCGGCTGCGCCGCACCGACCGGTTCCTCGCGACCTGGCGCGTGCAGGTGCCGCGCTACCAGGTGTCCCGGCAGCTCGCGCCGTACGTGTCGCCCATCGACGGCCGGCTGCGGATGAGTCACGAGCAGCTCGCGGCCCTGCGCGACCTGGCGGACCGGTGCGCGGCCGAGGCGCAGCCGTTCGACGACGGGCCGCTGCGCGTGCTGGTCGACCGCGTGGCCGCCGCCGCGCGCGGGCTCGCGCCGGTCGGCGCGCCGCCGCTCAGCCCGACGGGGGGCCCGCTGTGAAGCAGCTCGCGGAGATCCTGCTCGAGCGCGGCCTCGTGGACGAGGACCAGCTGCTCGCCGCGCTGGACGCGCAGGTCGCGACGCGCGCCCCGCTGGGTCCGGCGCTCGTGGCCTCGGGCGCCCTCACCGAGGAGCAGCTCGTCGGGGCGCTCGCCGAGCAGGCGGGCATGACCTACGTCGACCTGGACACCGCCGACCTCGACCCGGCCGCGGTCGCGCTCGTCCCCGGGCCCGTCTGCCGGCGGCACGTCGTGCTGCCGGTGCGGACCGAGGACGGCGCGCTGCTGGTCGCGATGGCCGACCCGGGCAACGTGCTCGCGCTCGACGACCTGCGCTCGCTCACCGGCCGGCCGGTGCGGCCGGTCGTGGCCTCGCGGCGCGCGCTGGAGGCCGCCCTCGACCGCTGGGTGCGCGCCGACTCGGAGATCGCGGACCTCAGCCAGTCGATGCAGGAGACCCAGACCACGACCGGGGAGGTCGCCGAGATCGGCGACGTCCTCGACGCCGACACCCCCGTGGTGCGCTGGGTGAACCTGCTCGTCACGCAGGGCATCGCCGACCGCGCCTCGGACATCCACGTCGAGCCGGCCGAGCACGAGCTGCGGGTGCGGTACCGCATCGACGGGGTCCTCAAGGAGCAGCAGCCCGCCCCCAAGGGCATGCAGGCCGCGATCCTCTCCCGGATCAAGGTCATGTCGGACATCGACATCGCCGAGCGGCGCAAGCCCCAGGACGGCCGGATGTCCGTGGTGCACCAGGGCCAGAAGATCGACCTGCGGGTCGCCTCCCTGCCCACCGTGTGGGGCGAGAAGATCGTCATGCGGGTGCTGGACAACTCGACCGCGCGGCTCGCCCTGCGCGACCTGTCGTTCTCCGAGCGCAGCTTCGAGGTCTACCACCGCGCGTACTCCAAGCCGTACGGGATGATCCTGGTCACCGGCCCGACCGGCTCGGGCAAGTCGACGACGCTCTACGCGACGGTGAACGCGGTCTCGAAGCCGGAGATCAACGTCATCACCGTCGAGGACCCGGTCGAGTACCGGCTGCCCGGCATCAACCAGGTCCAGGTCAACCCCAAGGCCGGGCTCACGTTCGCGGGCGCCCTCCGGTCGATCCTGCGGTCGGACCCCGACGTCGTACTGCTCGGCGAGATCCGCGACCACGAGACCGCGCAGATCGCGGTGGAGGCGGCGCTCACCGGGCACCTCGTGCTCTCGACCCTGCACACCAACGACGCCGCCTCGGCCGTCACCCGCCTGGTCGAGATGGGCATCGAGCCGTTCCTGGTCGGCTCCGCGCTGGACGCCGTCGTCGCGCAGCGGCTCGCCCGGCGGCTGTGCACGAGGTGCCGCGAGCCCTACGAGCCCGCCCCGGCCGAGCTGCGGTCCGCGGGCTTCACCTGGCCCGACCCGACCCGGCCGGTCGAGCTGTTCCGGCCGGTCGGCTGCCCGGCGTGCTCCGGCACCGGGTACCGCGGCCGGCTGGCGCTGCACGAGGTGATGGAGGTCTCCGAGCCCATCGAGCGGCACGCGGTCGCCCGGTCGTCCGCGCAGGAGGTGGCCGCCACCGCGCACGCCGAGGGCATGGTCTCGCTGCGCGAGGACGGGTGGCAGAAGGTCTGCGAGGGTCGCACCTCGCTCGAGGAGCTGCTGCGGGTGGTCGTGTGACGACGCCCTGGTACCAGTCGACGGCCGTCCGGCCCGGTGCGCCGGTCACGGCCGACCTCGTCGAGCCGGAGCCGGTCGCGTACCGGCCCGCACCCGAGCCCGTCGCGTCGGCCGACCCGCTGACCGCCGTCGTCCAGGAGGGCATCGGGCTCGTCGCGTCCGACATCCACCTGGCCGCCGACCACCCGCCGCTGCTCCGCGTGCACGGCGAGCTGCGGCCCTCGCAGGTCGTCGGGGTCCTCGGCGACGCCGAGGTGCGGGCCCTGGTCGAGCGGATGGCGACCCGGGAGCAGCTCGCGCGGTACGACGCCGACCACGAGCTGGACTTCTCGCACGAGGTCGCCGCCGGGTACGCCGCGCGGGTCAACGTGTACCGGCAGAGCGGCCGGACGGCCGTCGCCATGCGGCTCATCCCGGACCGGATCGCGGGTCTGGAGCAGCTCGGCCTGCCGCCGGTCGTCGCGTCGTTCGCGTCGATGCCGCGCGGGCTGGTGCTCGTCACCGGCCCGACCGGCTCCGGCAAGTCCATGACCCTCGCCGGCATCCTCGACCTGGCCAACCGCACCCGCCCCGACCACATCCTCACGGTCGAGGACCCCATCGAGTACCGGCACCGGTCCCACCGGTGCCTCATCACCCAGCGCGAGATCGGCGACGACACCGACTCGTTCGCGGCCTCGCTGCGGCACGCGCTGCGGCAGGACCCCGACATCATCCTCATCGGCGAGATGCGCGACCCGGAGACGATCCAGACCGCGCTGACCGCCGCCGAGACCGGGCACCTCGTGTTCGCGACCCTGCACACCCAGGACGCCGCCCGCAGCGTCGAGCGCATCGTCGACTCGTTCCCCGCCGACGGCCGGGAGCTGGTCCGCACACAGCTCGCCGGCACCCTGCGCGGGATCGTCTCGCAGACCCTGTGCCGCCGCGCCGACGGCAGCGGCCGGGTGCCCGCCGTCGAGGTCCTCATCACCACGCCCGCCGTCCGCGCGCTCATCCGCGAGGGCCGGCAGCACCAGCTCTACTCGACCATCCACTCCGGCGGCGACGTCGGCATGCAGACGCTCGACCAGGCGCTGGCCGCACTCGTGCTGCAGGGGGTCATCACCTACGAGACCGGGCTCGACAAGGCGCGCGACGTCGAGGCGTACGAGCGCCTCTGCGGCCGGGCCGCCGGCTACGGCACCGGGGCGGGGGTGCGCTGATGGCCGGCGGGATGAAGACGTTCGAGTACGCCGTCGTCGGGCCGGACGGCCGCCAGGTCACCGGGCGCATCGAGGCCTCGACCGAGCGGGCCGTGGCCACCCGGCTGCGCGAGCTGGACCTCGTGCCGACCTCGATCGCCGAGGTCGCGAGCACCGGGATGAACAAGGAGCTCTCGCTCGGCGGCAAGAAGATCAAGCCGGCCGACGTCGCGATGGTCGTGCGGCAGCTCGCCACGATGGTCCGCGCCGGCCTGCCGCTGCCGCGCGCGCTCAACGTGCTCGCCGAGCAGTCCGAGAAGCCCGCGCTGACCGAGGTGCTCCGCGACCTGAACGCCGAGGTGGGCGGGGGTGCCTCGCTCGGCGAGGCCGTCGACCGGCACGCGAACGTGTTCCCGCCGGTGGCGCGGGCGCTCATCGCGGCGGGCGAGGTCGGCGGTTTCCTCGACGAGGCGCTGGCATCGGCGGCCGCGGGGATGGAGTCGGACCTGAAGCTCCGGCGGACGATCAAGGGGGCGATGGTCTACCCCTGCGTGGTGCTCGGGATCGCGGTCGTCGCCACGGCGGTGATGATCCTGTTCATCGTCCCGGTGTTCGCGAGCATCTTCGAGGGCCTGGACTCCGAGCTGCCGGCGCCGACCCAGGCGCTGGTCGTGCTGTCGGACGTGCTGACCGTCGCCGCGTTGCCGCTGGCCGCCGCGATCGCCGCGTTCCTGTGGTGGTGGCGCCGGCACCGCCAGGACCTCAGGGTCCGCGAAGCCGTCGAGCCGCGGCTCCTGCGCGCCCCGGTCGTCGGTTCGCTCATGCGCAAGCTCGCCATCGCCCGGTTCACGCGCAGCCTGTCGACGATGGTCAGCTGCGGCGTCGCCCTGGCCCGCGCGCTGGAGGTCGTCGGGCCCACCAGCGGCAACATCGTCATCGAGAAGGCCGCGGCGCAGGCGGGGGAGTCCGTGCGGGGCGGCCAGTCCTTCGCCGAGAGCCTCGAGGCCACCGGGGTGCTGCCCTCCCTGGTCGTGCAGATGGTCACCGTCGGCGAGGACGCCGGGGACCTCGACGGGATGCTGAAACACGTCGCGGACTTCTACGACGACGAGGTCATGAAGGGCACCGAGGCATTGACGAGCGCCCTGGAGCCGATGCTGCTCGTGCTCATCGGCGGGGTCGTCGGCGGAATGCTGCTCGCGTTGTACATGCCCATTCTGACGGTGACGAGCGAGATGTGAGCTCCTTCTCATGATTCTTTTCGGATGGGTCGGCGACCGCGTGGCGACGTCCGTCCGGTCGCGCATTTCGGCTGTCCGCCAGGGGGATGCAGGCCCACTACCGGCGTCCGGTGGTGTTTGTGAGGTATCTGGAAGAGGAAGTGAGCAGAGATGCTGATCCGGAATTACGCGAGGCGGTGGTCTCGCAGCAAGCCTGAGCGCGAGGACGGGTTCACGTTGACCGAGCTCCTGGTGGTCATCGTGATCATCGGGATCCTGGCCGCGGTCGCGATCCCGCTGTACATCAACCAGCAGGCGCGGGCCCGGGACGCGGCGGCGCAGTCCGACGTGTCCGGCATCGGGCGCGAGATCCAGGCGCAGCTCGTGAACATCGGCGTGGACAAGATCCGGCTCGGGATCAACACCGCCAAGTCCAACTACACGCTGTCCACAGACGGCGGCGGCACCCGGGAGTACCTGGGCGGCATCTCGCAGGGCGTCAGCCTGCTGCGCGCGAACGGTGAGGCCGTGCGGGCCCAGGGCGAGCCCGGCGGCCCGGACTACATCGAGCTGATGGTGCACGAGCAGGGCGCGACCGTGCTCACCGAGCAGAACTGGTGCGTGCAGGTCAAGGCCGAGTCCGGCAAGGAGAAGGTCTGGCGCTACTCCGCCAACGGCGGCCTGAAGCCGGGCTTCTGCGGGGTGTACTCGTGATCCGCGGGCTGAGGAAGGGCGGGCGGTCGCGCCCTCAGGACGACGGCGGCTTCACGTTGACCGAGCTCCTGGTGGTCATCGTGATCATCGGGATCCTGGCCGCGGTCGCGATCCCGCTGTACATCAACCAGCAGGCGCGGGCCCGGGACGCGGCGGCGCAGTCCGACGTGTCCGGCATCGGGCGCGAGATCCAGGCGCAGCTCGTGAACATCGGCGTGGACAAGATCCGCATCGGGAAGAGCGCTGCAGGCGCGAACTACACGCTCTCCACCAACGAGGGCGGCCAGTTCGAGTACCTGGGCGGTGTGTCGGCCACCGTCGAGCTCCTGGATTCCGGCCGCAACGTGGTCACGTCGACGAGTCCACCTGGGGGCGTCCCCCTGATGACGCACCCCGCACCCGCGGCGGGCGCTCCCACCGCGCCCACCGAGCAGACGTGGTGCATCCACGTCCGCACGGACTCGGGCAAGGAGAAGAACTGGCGGTACTCGGCCACGGGCGGGCTCGCCACGGGCCTGTGCGGTGAGAGCTGACGCTTTCGTCACGACGCGGGCACCGGGCGCACCCGGTGCCGTTGAGGAAGACCTGAAGAAGGAGAAGGACGAATGACCATGCGCATCCGCCGACGCGACGAGGACGAGCGGGGCTTCACGCTCACCGAGCTCCTCGTGGTGATCGTCATCATCGGGATCCTGGCCGCGGTCGCGATCCCGCTCTACATCAACCAGCAGGCCCGAGCCCGGGACGCGGCGGCACAGTCCGACGTGTCCGGCCTCGGTCGCGAGATCCAGGCCCAGCTGGTCAACATCGGTGTCGACAAGATCCAGCTGGGTGTGAACGCGGCCGAGACGAACTACGTCCTGCGGGTGGTGGACAGCCTCGGGGCCGAGTCGACCGAGCAGCTCGGCGGCATCTCGAACACGGTCATCCTCGTGGGCGACGACGGTTCGCCGGTCGCAGCGGGCGCGTTCACGACGCTCATGGTCCAGCCCGGTCTGCCCACAGCTGGGCCCGACGCCGAGATCACGCGCGACCTGAGCGAGCGGAGCTGGTGCATCAACGTCCACACGCCCGGAGGCAAGGACAAGAGCCACCGCTACTCCGCCAACGGCGGTCTGCAGACAGGGCTGTGCGCCCCGGCGGGCTCGGAGACCGAGCTGGTCTACGGGGGCGGCGCAGCTGGGGGAGGTGCGGGCTGATCTCGCGCCGAGCGACGCCGTGATCCCCGCCCCGGTCCTCCGCTCGGAGGGCCGGGGCGGGTCCTGGACTCGAGTGAACGGAAGGTCAACCACGTGACACAGCGACGGATCGGCGTCGACCTGGGGCGGACAGCCGTCCGCGTGGCCGAGGTCGACGGCGCGCCCGGCAAGCGGCCGCGGCTGCTGCGGTTCGGTGAGCAGTCGCTCCCCCCGGGCTGCGTCGAGCGTGCGACGGTGGTGGACCCGGCTCGGGTCACCGCCGCCGTGCGCCGGGCCTGCAAAGCGGCAGGTGTTCGCGGCCGCGACGTGGTCCTCGGGGTCGCCGGCGAGCACGCGATCGTGCGTCCGATGACGCTCCCCGCGGCCTCGCGGGAGCAGGTGCGCAAGTCGTTGCCCTTCCTCGTGCAGGAGCAGCTGCCGGTGCCGGTCGCGGACTGCGTGCTGGACTTCTACCCGATCCGCGAGCACGGGGGCCAGGTCGAGGGCCTGCTGGTTGCGGTCCCCGACGCCGCCACCTCAGCCGCCGTGGAGGCGGTGGAGCGTGCCGGTCTTCGCGTCGTGGGAGTGGATCTCGCGGCATTCGCCCTCGTCCGAGCGGTGGTCGCACCGGGGGCGCCGCAGGCGATCACGGCCGTCGTGGATGTCGGCGCGGACGGTCTGCACATCGTGGTGGCCGATCTCGGCGTGCCGCTGCTGGTCCGGTTCGGCGCGGTGGCCGGCACGGCACTGGCTGCAGAGATCGAGCGACGGCACCAGGTGGACGGGGCCGCTGTCGAGCACGCCCTGAACGACGGGACAGCACTGCACGGTGACCTGGCGCCGGTGGTCGCCGAACATGCCGAGCGGATGGCCGTCACCGTGGCCGAAACGCTCGCGTTCCACGCTCAGAGCGGTGGCCGCCTCGTGGAGCGCGTGCTGCTCACCGGCCGCGGCGCCGCCGTCCCCGGCTTCGGGCAGTACCTGGCGACGTTCGCCCGCGTTCCCGTGTCGCTGCCGCGGGCCGACGAGGTCTTCGCCGTGGACCGCAAGGCGGCGCGCGCGTGCGAGGCGGCGCCACCGGCGTGGGCGGTCGCAGCAGGCCTCGCCGTCGGGAGGCCCGCATGAGCCCGCTCCTGCAGCGTGACCGAGCGGCCGCATCTCGATCCGAGGCGGCGGCTCAGCTCGGTGCCGTACCCGTGGTGGACCTGCTGCCCGAGAGCGTTCGGGGGCGCCGTGCCCTGCGTGCCCTGCGCGCCAAGTGTCTCGTGGTCCTCGTGCTCGTCGTGCTCGTGCTCGTGGCCGCCATGGCGTGGGGGATGACGCAGCGATCGGATGCGCAGTCCCGCCGCACCGCCGCAGAGGTCGAGTCGGACCGCCTGGTTGCTGAGGTCGCCTCGTACGCCGACGTGTCCAGGACGCGATCGGAGATCGCCGCGGTGCGCGCCGCGATCACCGATGGCATGCGGAATGAGGTGCTGTGGGCCGACCTGGTCCGGCACTTCCAGGCCAGCCTGCCGGGCTACGCCGACATCGAGAGCCTGTCGATCTCGATCGTCTTCGAGGTCGACTACCTCTCGAGCGACGACGGCCCGTTCGGCCCGGGCGAGGCGATCGGCGAGGTCAGCTGGGTGATCGACGTGCCGACGCTCGAGCAGAGCGGTGATCTCATCGCCACGCTCGACGCGGCGGGCGGCTTCATCGGGGCGACGTTCACCAGCGTCGACCGGAACGACGACACCGGGAAGCACCGCGTCAACGGGTCCGTCCACCTGGACCGCTCGCTCCGCTCGAACCGCTTCGTCCCGGAGTCCGAGGCCTCCGACGCCACCGAGGAGGCGACGTCATGAAGCGCGCACGCTCGCTGTGGGGAGCGGGCACCGCGATCGTCGCCCTGCTGGCCGCGGCCGCCTGCTGGTTTCTGGCGCTCTCGCCGATGCTGGAGGAGAAGGACGGGGCGACTGCCGAGGCGGTCCGGGTCGAGGACCTGAACGAGACGCGACGGCTGGAGGTTGCGCGGCTCGCGGCAGACCGGGAGAACCTCCCGGCGCTGGAGGCGGAGCTCGACGGGCTGCGCCGGCAGTTCCCGACCGACCTGGAGCTTGAGTCCTTCGTTCAGCAGCTCGCGCACCTCTCGGCGCGTTCGGGCGCGACCGTCGTCTCGGTGTCCCGGTCGACTCCGACGCCGAGCGACGCCGGCGGCGCCGGACGGCTCTTCCGGGTCGCGGTGAACCTGACCGTCGAGGGGACGTTCGATCAGCAGCTGCAGTACCTGAGCGACCTGCAGACGGTCGAGGACCGGCTGTTCCTCGTCACCTCTGCGGCGGACCTCAGTGGGGCGGACACCATGACCATCACCGGTTACACCTTCGTCCTGGTCGACGCCTCCGCGGTCCAGCCCGCCGAGACTCCCGCCGAGGAGGCCGCCGACCCCGCGGGCGAGGACTCGCCGTGACCCCCCGACGGCGCCTGGCCCGGCTGCGCCGCGCACGCGACGAGGGCTTCACCCTCGTCGAGTCCGTCGTCGCCACCACCCTGTTCGGCATCTTCGCCGCCACCCTCCTCACGTTCGTGATGGGCACGTTCCGGATGTCGGTGGAGACGCAGCGCCGGGTGGCCGCCACCCACCTCGCGTCGTCGGTCGTCGCGGAGGCCCGGGAGCTGGCGGCGCAGCCCCTGGCCGCCGCGGCGGGCGGGCCGGTCACGCCGACGATCGACCCGACCTTCCTCGACGACACGAGCACCGTCGAGGTCGGCGGCGTCCCGTTCCAGGTGACCCGGACCGCCCGGGTCGTGACCCCGGACGGCGCGGACGTGTGCAGCGCGGGGCTGTCGGCCGCCGTCGCGTCCGCCGCGCTGGTCGAGGTGGCCGTCGAGGTGTCCTGGGAGACCGGCTCCTCTCCGGTGCGGCTGACCGAGCGCGCGGCGCTCGCGGAGCGGTCGTTCGTGGCCGTCCAGGTGCACGACGAGACGGCGCCGGTGCCCGGGCTGCGGGTCGAGCTGCTCTCGTCCCAACAGCGCACCGGCGGCACGCCCGCGGTCACCTCGACGACGACGGGCGCTGACGGGTGTGCGGTCTTCGACATCGACCCGACGGCCGACCCCGCGCCGCACCACTGGTACGCCGTCCAGGCGGGCGACGCGACGCAGCAGTCGGCGCAGCACGTGACCGCGGACGGGCGGTTCAGCACGGGAGCGCAGTACCTCGGCCGGGCCGAGGCCGGGATCGTGCGGTCCGCCGTCGTCGAGGTCCGGCGCGAGGCGACGCTGCGGTTCACGGTGCTGGACGAGGCGGGAGAGGCGGTGGTCGGCCCCGACCTGGACGACCTCCCCGTCTCGCTGGTGCCGGCCGACAGCGCGGCGCCCGGGCAGGTCCGGAGCACCGCCGAGATCGAGGCCGCGGTGGTCGCCGACGACCGCACGCTGACGTCCTGGCGGTACCCCATGCGGCACCAGGACGTGGCGGCGGACGCCGTCTGGTGGGACGGCACGCCGGGCCTGGTGCCCGACCAGGCCGTCATCACGCTGCACCCCGACGACCAGGAGATCGCGCACGACGGCGCCGCGACGCTCGAGGTGTCCGCCACCGGCGACGAACCGCTGCACGCGCTATGGCAGGCCTCGACGAGCGGGGGCCAGACCTGGCGGGACGTCGCCGAGGGGGAGGAGCTGTTCGAGCTCGAACTCGTGGCGGGGGAGGTCCTCGCCGGCGACGTCCGCGTCCAGGACCGCCTCATGGTCCGCGCCGTCGTCTCGAACGCGACCGGGTTCGACGTCTCCCGCGCCGCGACGATCCGGGTGCTCACGCCCGAGGGCGAGCTGCCGACGTACCGGTCAGCGCAACCCGAGATCACAGTCCCGCCGATGGGTCAGTCGGCCTCGGTCGGCTCTCGGATCACCTTCGAGGCGCAGGGCAGCGGACCGGGGATCCTCTTCATGTCCTGGCAGCGGTCGGTCGATCGCGGCAGGACGTGGGACGAGCTGCACCTCGGCCTGAACCAGTGGACGTGGACGACGCCGGTCCTCACCGCGGAGGACCACGGCGCCTGGTACCGCGTCGTGGTGGTCGCCCCGTGGGACAACGTCCCGGTCTGGGACCCGGGTCCCACGGACAACCTTCCGGTGGCGAGCCAGCACGCGGTCGTGTCGCTGTTCGACGACACGCGCGAGTTCACCCTGCGCGCCCTGTGGCCGACCGACTACGCGGTGTGGCTCGGGGCCCGTCCCGGGTCGCTGATCCCCGTCGGCCTACCGCCGGGCGGGACGGTGGACGTCGCGCTGTCGGTGACCGGCGAGGTCGTGGCGGTGCGCGACGCCGACGGGGTCGTCACGATCGCGCGCGGGGGCGGGGAGTGACCGCCCGGAGCTGGCGCGGTGTGGGCCGGCGAGACGTCACGCGGCCCCGCGACGCCGGGGTCACCCTCACCGAGCTGATCGTCGCGATGGCGGTGTTCAGCATCGTCCTCGTCGGCGTCGCGGCGCTCACCGCCGGCATCCAGCGCTCCGACCGCGCGGCGTGGCACCGGGTCGACGACACCGAGGAGGGCCGGTACGCGCTGATGCAGCTGTCCCGGGTGATCGGACGCGCCGTCGTGCCGGTGACGGTCGGCGGCCGGGAGCGGTCGGCGTTCGCCGACCTCGCGCCGGACGGCCTGACCGTCTACGCGGACCTGGACAACCCGGGAGGGGCGGCCGGCCCGTCGCGGGTGGAGTACGTCCTCGACGACGGCGTGCTCACCCAGACCACCCGGCGCCCGGTGGACGGCGACCGCGCCACGTACTGCGCGGACGACGACGCGACCCCCGAGTGCGAGGGACGGGTGCAGGCCGCGGTCCTCGCGCGCGCCGTCCGGGACGGCGGCGACCCGCTGTTCACCTACCTCGACGCCGCGGGGGACGAGACCGCCGCCCCGCACCTGGTCCGCACCGTGCTGGTCTCGCTCGCCCTCCAGCAGGACCCGACCACCGGCGACGAGCCGTCCCGGTTCACCGACCGCCTGACACCCTCGGGGCTGCTGCCATGAGCCACCTCCGCCGGTCCGACGCCGGCCTGTCCAGCGTCACGGTCCTGTTCACGTTCCTGGCGCTCACCGCGCTGGCGATGGTCACCGCCGTGTACGCGGCGAACGCCGTCCGGCCCGCCGCGCGTCACGCCCACTGGACGCAGGCGGGTGCCGCGGCCGAGGCGGGCGCCGCCGACTACCAGCAGCGGCTGCTCGACGACCCCGCGTCGTGGCTCGACGTCGACTGCGACGACCCGGCGCTGGTCGGGCAGGACCCCGACGTCCTCGGGCACACCTGCCCGTGGCCTGCGGGCGCGACGGGGTGGGCCCCGGTGACGGACGGCGACGACCCCGACTCGTCGCCCGCTTACCACTACGAGGTGACCGGTGCCCCCGACGAGCTGGACGACCTCTGGGCGACGTCCCTCACCCTGACGGTCACCGGCCGGTCCGGCTCGGTGGAGCGGGTGCTGGAGGTGCGGTTCGCCCGCGGGTCGACCGCGGACCACGCGCTGCACCAGGGGTCCGACCTCGTCGAGCCGACCACCTGGGCGGAGGGCCGCCGCGCGCTGGGGCTGCCCACCGACCTCGCGGACGGCTGCGGCGCGGGCACGCTGCTGCTCGCGGCCGACCGGGTCGACGACTGCGCGAACCTCGCGACCCTCGCTGCCGGGGACTCCATCACCGGCAGCGTCCTGACCCGGGACCGGATCGCGGTCGGCAGCACCGACCCGGCCGCCGACGACCCGCTGGTCGACGGGGAGTACGCGACCGCCGACCCCGCCTGCGAGCCGGCCGACGGCGACGCAGCCACCTGGACGTCCTGCGTCGGCGCGGCCGCGGGTGGGGACGCGTCGGCGGCGGAGGCCGAGGCGCTGCTCGGCGGCTGGGCACCCGTGCAGCGGACCTGGACCGCGCTGCCGACCAGCACCGCGACGCTGTACGCCGACGTGCCGGGATGCCACTACTACGGCGCGACCCGGATCGTCGGCGAGGGCAGGACCATGCGCGTGTGGTCGCCCGGGACGGCCGCCGCGGCGGCGCGCGGGGCGCCGTCCGCGGTCGCCGGACCCGACGGGGTGACGCCGACCTGCGGCACCGGGACGGTCGACGTGCCCGACGGGCTCGCGGTCGTCGTCTGGACCACGCCCCGTGAGCACGCCGCCGCGGCGGGCGCCTGGACCGTCGACACCCCGCTGGACACCGTCACCCAGGAGGTCGGCGGCGACGGGCCCTACGGCCGGCTGCCCGTCGGCAGCTACGGCCCGACCCCGGACCCCGCGCTCGGCGCCGGGTGGCTGACCGGCGCGATCGACCCCGAGACGACCCGCACCACCAAGTGGGCGCGGTACGGCAACCTCTACCTGGAGGGGCAGTTCTCGCCCGGCGCCGACGACGGGGGCGGCGGGCTGACGTTCGTCGCGCAGGAGTCGGTCGTCGTGACGGGCGACGTGCTCCGCACCGGCGCCGGACCGGGGGACGGGTGCGCCGACCTCGGCACCGAGTGCCTGCTCGGGATCGTGGCCGGGCGGGACGTCGAGGTGCTGAACCCCGTGGTCACCGACCTGGTCGGGTCCGGCACCGACGCCGGCGACGCCCGCTGGGACTTCGGGCTCGAGATCGGCGCCGCCACGGTGCGGGCGCCCACCGAGGCCGAGAGCCGCGTCGGGGACCGGTTCGACTCCTGGCCGCACCGGTACAGCGACCACCGCACCGGGGTGCCCCACCCCGCCAAGGACGACGGCCCGGGGCTGCAGATCCAGGCCGCCGTGCAGGCGCTGTCCGGCACGCTGCGGGTCCAGCACCACTGGACCGCAGACCCCGGCTTCGACGTCGTGGTGCACGGCTCGCTCGCGCAGCGGTACGCCGGGGCGGTCGGACGGGCGGCGGTCGACGGAGACGGCGGGCACTACCCGACGATCGTGCACGACCCCGCGCTCACCAGCGGGACACCGCCGTACCTCGCGCCGCTGCTCGGCGAGGCGTGGCGGGTCCGGGCGGTGACGGAGCTCGGGGCGCGCTGACGCCTGCGGCTGACGGCCGTCGCCGGCGGCCGCGGGCGGCGTGCCGCCGTGGCTTCGTGCGGCGGCAGCCCCTGTGCCCGGGCGGGGGCGTTGCCCGAGCGAGCAGTCGACGCGTCGAGCGGGTAGTCGCCGACTGCTCGCTCGCCGCGTCGGTTGCACTCTCGGCGGGCGGGGAGGTCCCGGGTCGGCCGGCGGCGCGCCGGTGGAGCCGAGCCCCCGCTACGTCAGCAGGCCGAGGTACCAGTCGCCGACACGACCGCCGAGCGCGATGCCGAGCCACGCCCCGGCGAGCATCCACGGGCCGAACGGGATCCCCGACCGCCGGCCCGCGCGGCCGGCGACCACGAGGCCCACCGCGTACAGCCCGCCCAGCAGGAACGCCGCGAAACCGCCGACGAGCAGCACGTCCCAGCCGAACCACGCCAGGCACAGCCCGAGCACGCCCGCGAGCTTCACGTCCCCGAGCCCCATCCCGCCCGGGTACGCCAGCGCGGCCACGAGGTAGAACGCGAACAGCCCCGCGCCGCCGATCGCCGCGCGGACGAGGGCGCCCCAGCCCGGCTCGCCACCGGGGTTCCAGGACGCCAGCGCGAGCAGCGCCGTGCACACCGGGTACGCCGGCAGCACGAGCACGTCCGGGAGCCGGTGGACGTCGAGGTCGATCAGCGTGAGCGCCACCGAGAGCGCCGCCAGGTAGAGCAGGACCGGCAGGGTCCACGCGAGCCCCGCGGCCGCGGCGACGGTCGCGAACAGCACCGCAGTCCCCGCCTCCACCAGCGGGTACCGGAGCGCGATCGGCGCTCGGCAGTCCCGGCACCGGCCGCGCAGCAGCAGCCAGGACAGCACCGGGACGTTGTCCCGCGCGCGGATCCGGTGCCCGCAGCCCGGGCACGCCGACGGCGGCCGGACCACCGAGGCGCCGCGCGGCACGCGCCAGACGACGACGTTGAGGAACGAGCCGATCGCCAGGCCGAGGGCGGCGGCGGTGAGGACGAGCGGGGCAGCGGGCACGGGGCTCCTCGACGGGTGGGGCGGCGGGCGGCGTGCGCACGGGGACCGGGCGTCGCTGCGCGGGCGGTCCGGGTGGTCCCCGGGCGGCGGGTGGTCCTGGTGCGGAAGGTGGTGCTGGTGCGGCAGGTGGGTGCTGTGCGGCGGGTCGTCAGGCGTGCGGGTGGGCGGCGAGGTAGGCGGTCACGATCGCGGCGGGGAGGCGGCCCCGGTCGGCGACGCCCAGGCCACGCTCGCGTGCCCAGGCGCGGACCTGGACCGGGTCCACCGACGGGCGGCAGTGGCGGCACGCCCGGTCGGCGGGATCGGGCGCGGGGCCTGGTCCGGGATCGGGCGTGGTGCCGGCTCCGGGGTCGGCCGGCGATCCGGGTGCGGCGTCGTCCGCACGTGCTGCGTCGTGCGGACTGCCGGACGCGCACACGAGCGTGCCGCCCGAGCGCAGCCAGCGGGTCAGCGTCTCCAGCGCGGCCTGCACCGCGGCGGGCTCGACCGGGTCCTCGGGCGGTGGGTCCGCACGGGTGCTCGCGGGCGAGGGCGCCGGCGGGTCCGGCGGCCGGTGGTCGCCGCGGTCGGGCGGCGGGCTCGGCGGCGGGCCCACGGGCAGGGGCAGCCAGCCGCACGTGGCCCGGTCGGTCGGTGGGGCGGTCAGGTCGGTCATCGGGCGCTCCGGTGCATCGATGGGGAGGCGCGTCCCCGGCGTCGGCGGTGGCCGGCGCCGGGGGAGCCGCGTCGCCGCCGCCCGGGCTCGCGGGTTCACCGGTACAGGTCCGGCGCGACGCACGTCCTGCCTCCAGGGGTACTCGCACCGGGACCGCGCGCAAATGACGGCCATACCTACTCAAATTGCGTGTTTGCGGGGATGCGTCGGGTGCTGGGTCCCGGGTCCCGGGGGCGACGCGCGGGGTGCGGTTAGCCTCGACGTGCGATCGCGGGCGACAGCCGCAGCGCGGGACCGCACGTCACAGCAGCCGACGATCGGAGTGCAGCCATGGCCCCTCGACCGACGACCCACGACCGTGCCGCGACCCGGGCGCCGGAGGCCTCCCGGCGGGCCACGCGCGGGGCCGAGCCCCGACGGTGGCGCGGTTTCGCCGCTGCGGGCGCCGTCGCGCTGCTCACGGCGTGCGCCTCCGGACCGGGCTCCGCGGGTGACGCGGACTCGCCGACGGCCGAGCCTGCGACGCAGAGCCCGTCCCCGACCCTCGCGCTCGTCGCGGGGTCGTCGGTGGTGGGCCTGCCCGACGGCCTCACCGCTCCGCCGGTCGACGCCGTGGCCGGCGCGGCCCGCACCGCCGACGACGGGCTGCTCTACGTCGTCACCTACGGGTCCGGCAGCTGCCCGGCGGTCGCCGACCCGTCGGCGACCGACCCCGGCGACGGGACCGTCGCGGTCACCTTCCCCGAGCTCGGCGACGGTCCGTGCACGATGGACTGGGTCCCGGCGACGACGGTCGTCGCGCTGCCGGACGGGGTCAGCGCGGACGACGACCTCACGGTGCTGATCGGGGACCTCGGGCAGGTCTCGCTGCCTGCCGGGTCGCACGAGCCCGCGTGGGTGCAGCCGGAGGCCTGACCCGGGCCGCGAGGGACACGCCGGGCTGCGTCCCCAGGGTTCGACGGGGGGGCTGGCGGCGCGACGGGGCGGGCTCGCTAGAGTCGGTGGCTCAGCCGCGCTCGACCGTCCCCGACCCCGGGAGCACCCCCGATGCGCGCACGCCCCGACACCGCTCTGCCCGCGCCCCGCGCCGGCCTCGACGACCCCGCTCCGTCTGGCGCCGCGCAGGGTGAGGTCGACCCGCCCCCGCCCGCCGCGCCACGCGCCACCCGGCGTCGCGCGGCGCGGGTGCTCTCCGTCCTGCTCGTCGTGGTCGTCGCGGCGGGGTGGGGCGTCCTGCGGGAGCGCGACGCGCGGGCGGCGGAAGCCCACGACCGGGCCACGGCGGCGCTCGCGGAGGCGGCGGCGCTGCTCCGCGACGCCCGGGACGAGGGCCGGTCCGCGCTCGCGGGCTCGGCCGGGCGCGTCGCCGACAACGCGGTGCGGACCGACCTCGCCGCGCTGCTCGTCGACGTGCCCGCGACCGCGCCCGACCCCGACCTGCCGCGCGCCGCGGCGACGACCTGGGCCCTCGAGCAGTCCGGGGCCGCGCACGACCGCGCGGGCCGGATCTCCGCGGCGGTCGCGGCCGTGCGCTCGGCGCAGGAGGCGTGGGAGCACGACCGCGCACACGATGGGCACGCCGAGGCGGTGCAGGCGCTGGCGCACCTCGCGGACGAGGCGCGCGCGGCGCTGGCGGCCTCCGAGGGCCGCGTGCTCGACGACGCCGTCCGGGAGGTGCTCGCCGCTGCGCTCGCGGCGGCGGACGAGTCGCTCGGCTCGCCGGTCCCCGCGGGCACGGCGGAGCTGGACGCCGCGGCCGCGACGCTGCGGGAGCGCGCCGACGCGCTCGCGGCCGCGCGGGCGGACGTCGCGGCGGCCGAGGAGGCCTGGCAGGCCGAGCAGGACCGGCTCGCGGCGGAGCGCGCGGCGGCGGCCCGGGCTCCAGCGTCGTCGTCCGGGACGCGCGGGACGGCGGGCACCTCGTCCGGCGGGACGCGGGCCCCCGGCGGGTCCTCCGGCGGCTCGACGACCGGCCCGGGCACCGGCCGGTACGACGGCTGGCTCTCGGGCTGGTCCCCGGGCGACCCCGTGCCGGACGGCTGGACGGTGGTCGTCGAGACCGAGGGCGGCGGCTGGGGCGGCGACGAGCACGGCAACGTCTGGGACCTCGGATGACCGGCGTGCCGCGGGGGAGGCGCCGCTGAGCTGAGCCCCGATCACGACGAGACGACCCGCGACCGACCGCACCCAGCGGAGAGGGCCCGGTGCTGGCACACCGGACCCTCGCGCCCGCTCGACAGTTCCTCAGGAGACCTGACATGCAAGCACGGCCATCTTGGCATGCCCGCCGCGCCACCTCGGCGCTGCTCGCCGCCACCCTCGCAGCGGGGGCGGGCCTCGCCCTGCTGCTCGCCCCCGGCCCGGCACCGGCCGCCGCGGCGGTCCCGGCGACCGGCATCAGCATCACCCCGTCCGGCTACGGGCCCGTCCAGCTCGGCCCGCTCGACGGGCCCGCCGGGTCCGACGAGCACGGGTACTGCGTCCAGGCCCGGGTGACCGCGTCCGGGCCCGCCGACACCGTGCGCGGCGCGACCCACGTGGACGACCCGCAGCTGGCGGCCGCGCTCGCCCGGCACCGCTGGTCGACGGACGACCTCACCCAGGCGGCGCTCGGCTACGAGGTGCACCAGCGGCACCAGCGCCCCGGCTCGATGGCGGGTGGGGACGTCGGCGCCGTCCGCGGCCTGCTGGCGGCCGCGACCCCGCAGGCGGTGAAGGACCGGGCCGCGCAGATCATGGCGCAGGCGGCGGCCGAGGCCGGGCCGTGGACCGGCGTCGCCGGGTCGGTCGCGGGGGAGGGCACGCGGACGGGCGAGATCCGCGGCATCGCGCTGCGGTCCGCGTCGGGGCAGGCGGTGGCCGGCGTCCCGTTCACGGTGACCCTGAGCGGTCCCGCGACCCTGGACGCGACCGGCACCCGCACGTACTCCGGCACGACCACGGCGGCGCCGATCACGCTCGGCTGGACCGCGACCGGCAACGGCACGGTGTCGTACGAGGTCCGGTTCCCGGAGGCCTGGCGCACGACGCTCACGGTGCTGGAGCTGGCCGCGAACCGGCAGGACCAGCTCACCTACGGGAACCGGCCCGGGCACGACCCGGCGGAGGTGACGGTGCCCGGCGAGCCGTTCGAGGTGGTCCGGGACTTCCGCCCGCGCGCGACGACCACCGTCCGCGACGTCGTGGTCGGCGCCGGGGACCCGCTCGTCGACGTGGTGACGTTCGCCGCGGCGCCCGGGGACGAGTGGGCCGTCGTCGACGGGGCACCGGTCGCCCTGCCCGCCGACGTCACCTGGTACGGGCCGTACGACAGCCCGCAGCCGCAGGCGGCGGCACCACCCGCGGGTGCGCCGGTCGCGGGGGTCGAGCGCGTCGTCGCCGAGGGGCCGGGGACGGTCAGCACGGCGGGGACGGTGCGCGCGAGCGGCCCGGGCTTCTACACCGCGGTCGTCACGATCCGCCGCGCCGACGCCGGCCGGTTCGCGGACTACGTCCGCGAGGACTTCGCGGCACCGTGGTTCGAGGAGGTCGAGACGGCGGTCGACCGGTTCGACCTCGTGCACGAGTCGGAGGTCCGCGAGTACAACGTCGCGCCGGGCGGCCGGGCGTTCGACCGCATCACCATCAGCGGCTACCCGCAGGACCACGGCCAGTTCGGCGGGCTCGGCGGCTGGGCGCCCGACCTCGGGGAGGCGACGGTGACCGTGTACGGCCCGCTGGAGGCGGCGCCCGACGGCCCGGAGGTGCCCGAGGACGCCCCGGTGCACTGGACGGACACGCTCGCGGCGGTGGACGGCGTGTTCGAGGTCGGCTACGACGACGCGCACCCGGTGCTGGCACCGGCGCGGGCCACCTACCCCGGCGGCGACTACTTCGTGTTCGTGTACGCGTTCGCCGGGGACGACCGGGTCGAGGCGTTCGTCAGCCCGTTCGACGACGTGCGGGAGGTGTTCTACGTGCCCGGTCCGCCCGAGGTCGTGGTGCCGCCCTCCGTCGTGACGCGCGCGCAGCCGTCCGCCGCGACCGGTGCGCCGATCCACGACGTCGCCCTCGTCACCGGCACGACCGACCCGGGTGACCACCTGGTGTTCCGTGCCTACGGCCCGCAGGACCCGGACGCCGAGCCCGCGTGCGACGACGACACGCTCCTGTGGACGTCCCCGGCGGTGCCGGTCCCCGGTGCCGGGCTCTACGACTCCGGGAGCGCGCCGGCACCCGACCGGGCGGGCACCGTCTACTGGGTCGAGACGCTGCACGCCGCCGACGGGTCCGTCCGGCACACCGGCGTCTGCGGGCTGCCCTACGAGACCACGCGCGTGACCGCGGACCTGGCGGTCCGGACGCAGGCGCGCTCCGCCGCACCGGAGGGCTCGACCCCGGCCGAAGGCGCCGCCCCGGCCGAGGGCTCCACCCCGCCGGACGCGGGCGGCGAACCCGACGCGGTCAGCCGGTCCGACACGGGCGACGGGCCGGTCGTCGGCGACGCGCTCTGGGACGTCGTGGTCGTGAGCGGCACGGTCCCGACGGGGGTGACCACCGTCGTCGACCTGTTCCACGCGCCGGAGGGCGAGCCGCTCGTCTGCGGCGAGCCGATCTGGACGTCGGCGCCGATCCCGCTGGTCGACGGCCCGGGGGAGTACGTCACGGACCGGTACCCGACGACGGCTCCCGGCACCTACGGCTACGTCGAGCGCACCACGGCCGCCGACGGCACGGCGCTGTCGGCGGGGGCGTGCGGCGACCCGGCCGAGACGCTGACCGTCGCGGCGCCCGCGCCCGAGGCGGCTCCGGAGCCGGAGCAGCCGCTCGCGGTCACGGGCGTGGACGCGGCGCTCCTCGGCGGGGCGGCGCTGCTGCTCGTCGCCGGCGGGGTGGCCGTCGCGGTGCACCGGGCGCGGCTGCGGCGCGTGCTCGACGCGACGGCGGCCGACGAGGGGTGGCCCGCGCCGTGAGCCGGCGCCCGCGGCGCGCGATCGGGTCGCGCGCCGCGGGCAGGGTGCGGTGTGGGCGGCGGGCAGGGTGCTGCGTGGGCCACCGGGCGGGGTGCGGCGTGCGCGGCGGCGCCCCGTCCCGCCGCAGGTCACCGCCTCCGGCGGGACTACGATCACGGCAGGGACCTGGAGCGCCCCGGGACGCGGCGGCGGCGGTCGTCGCACCGCCCGGAGCTCGCCCTCGACGACCAGGAGGGGTGAGCGGATGACCCGGGGCCGGCTGCGCGTGCTGCTCGGGGCGGCGCCCGGCGTGGGCAAGACCTACGCCATGCTCGAGGCCGGCCGCGACCTGCGCGCCGACGGCCGCGACGTGGTCGTCGCCGTCGTCGAGACCCACGGCCGAACCGCGACGGCCGCGCTGGTCGAGGGCCTGGAGGTCGTGCCGCGGGCCCGCGTCGAGCACCGCGGCATCGCGCTGACCGAGCTCGATGTCGACGCGGTGCTCGCCCGGCGCCCGCAGGTCGCGCTCGTCGACGAGTACGCCCACACCAACGCCCCGGGCTCCCGCAACGACAAGCGCTGGCAGGACGTGGCGGAGCTCCTCGACGCCGGGATCGACGTCCTGACGACGGTGAACATCCAGCACATCGAGTCGCTCAACGACGTCGTCCGCACGATCACCGGGGTCCCGCAGCGGGAGACCGTCCCCGACGCGGTGCTCCGGGCCGCCGACAACATCGAGCTGGTCGACCTCGCCCCGCAGTCCCTGCGCGACCGGCTGGCCGAGGGCAACGTCTACCCGGCGGAGCGCGTCGACGCGGCGCTGTCGAACTACTTCCGGCTCGGCAACCTCACGGCGCTGCGCGAGCTGGCGCTGCTGTGGCTCGCCGACGAGGTCGACTCCGCGCTGCGCTCCTACCGCGCCGAGCACGCGATCGAGGCCCCGTGGGAGGCGCGTGAGCGCGTGGTCGTCGCCCTGACCGGCGGGCCGGAGGGGGAGACGCTGCTGCGTCGCGGCGCCCGGATCGCGGCCCGGTCGTCCGGCGGGGAGCTGCTCGCCGTGCACGTCAGCGCCCAGACCGGCCTGCGGGACACCGACCCGGGCGCGCTGGCGGCCCAGGCGGCGCTCGCCGAGCAGCTCGGCGGCACCTACCACCACGTGGTGGGGGAGGAGGTGCCGAGCGCGCTGGTCGCGTTCGCCCGGGCGCAGGACGCGACCCAGCTCGTCATCGGGCTGAGCCGGCGCGGCTGGCTCAAGGCCGCGCTGACCGGCCCGGGCATCGGCGCCACGGTGATCCGGCAGGCCGGGCCGATCGACGTGCACATCGTCAACCACGCGGCGGCCGCCGGCGCCCGGCTGCCGCTGCCCCGGGTGACGGGTGCGCTGACCGTGCGGCGGCGCCTCCTCGGCTTCGCGCTGTGCGTGCTGCTCGGGCCGCTGCTCACCTGGTGGCTGGTCACCGCGAAGAGCCCCGACTCCCTGGCGAGCGACGTGCTCGCGTACCAGCTGCTCGTGGTCGTGATCGCGCTGGTCGGCGGGCTGTGGCCCGCGCTGCTGACCGCCCTGCTCTCGGGGCTGACGCTGAACTACCTGTTCGTCGCGCCCACGCACACGATCACCGTCAGCGAGCCCGTGCACGCGCTCGCCCTGGCCCTGTACGTCGTGAACGGCGCCCTGGTCGCGGCCGTCGTCGACCTCGCCGCCCGCCGCACCCGCGCCGCGCACCGCGCCCGGGCGGAGTCCGAGCTGCTCGCCACGGTGGCCGGCGGCGTGCTGCGCGGCCAGGACGCGCTCGGTGCGCTGATCGAGCGCGCGCGGGAGGCCTTCGGGCTGGCGGGCGTGCGGCTGCGCGCGGACGACGAGGTGCTCGCGGAGTCGGGCACCGTCCGGCCGGGGTCGCCGCACGTCCCGGTGGACGAGCACACGGTGCTGGACCTCGACCGCGGCGACGGCGTCCCGCGCGGCACCGACTCCGCCGTGCCGGACGTCGACGGCGCGGACAACCGCCTGCTCGGCGTCGTCGTCGCGCAGGTCGCCGCGGCACTCGACCACCAGCGGCTGAGCCGCAACGCCGACGCCATCGGCCCGCTGCGGGAGACCGACCAGGTGCGCAGCGCGCTGCTCTCCGCGGTCAGCCACGACCTGCGCCGCCCGCTCACGGCCGCCACGACCGCCGTCGGCAGCCTGCGGTCCCAGGACGTCGACTGGTCGCCGGCCGACCGCGAGGAGCTCCTCGCGACCGCGGACGAGAGCCTGGCGACCCTGACCGGCCTCGTCACCGACCTGCTGGACGTCAGCCGGCTGCAGGCGGGCGTCCTCGGTGTCTCGGTGCGCCCCACGGACGTCGACGACGTCATCCTGCCCGCGCTCGACGAGCTGGGCCTCGGGCCCGACGCCGTGCACCTGGAGCTCGACCCCGCGCTGCCGCCCGTGGAGGCCGACCCCGCGCTGCTCCGCCGCGTGATCGTCAACGTCCTCGCGAACGCCGTGCACGCGAGCCCCGCGGGCGTGCCGGTGCGCGTGCAGACGAGCGCGTTCGCCGACCGGGTGGAGATCCGCGTCGTCGACCACGGCCCCGGCGTCCCCGCCGACCGGCGGGCGGACCTGTTCGTGCCGTTCCAGCGGCTCGGCGACACGGACAACGCCACCGGCCTCGGGCTCGGCCTGGCGCTCTCGCGCGGGTTCGCCGAGGGGATGGGCGGGACGCTCGGGCCGGAGGACACCCCCGGCGGCGGGCTGACCATGGTGATCGCGCTGCGCCAGGCCGGCGCCGCGCCCGACCCGGGGGAGCGCGCGGCGTGAAGATCCTCATCGCGGACGACGACCCGCAGATCCTGCGCGCCCTGCGCATCACGCTGCGGGCCCGCGGCTACGAGATCCTCGTCGCCACCGACGGGGTGTCGGCGCTGAACCAGGCGATCGAGCACAAGCCCGACCTGTACCTCATCGACCTCGGGATGCCGCACCTCGACGGCGTCGAGGTGATCCAGGGGCTCCGCGGCTGGACGACGGCGCCGGTCCTCGTGCTGTCCGGGCGCACCGGCTCCGCCGACAAGGTCGAGGCGCTGGACGCGGGCGCCGACGACTACGTGACCAAGCCGTTCGGGGTCGACGAGCTGCTCGCCCGGATCCGGGCCCTCACCCGCCGCGCCTCGGGCGGCTCCGACGCCGAGCCGCTGGTCTGCATCGGCGACGTGACCGTCGACCTCACCGCGACCACCGTGACCCGGGACGGCACACCGCCCGAGCCGGTGCGGCTCACCCCGACGGAGTGGCGGATCCTCGAGGTGCTGGTGCGCAACGCCGGGCGCCTCGTCACCCGGCAGACCCTGCTGTCCGACATCTGGGGCTCCGAGCACATCACCGACACCGGGTACCTGCGGCTGTACCTGTCGCAGCTGCGCAAGAAGCTCGAGCCGGACCCGGCCGCGCCGCGGTACCTGCTGACCGAGCCGGGGATGGGCTACCGCTTCGACCCGACGGGCGGCAGCGGCCCCGGCGGCGGCTCCGGAGCGGGCGGACCGGTGCCCCCGGCCGGCACGGGCGCGTCCGCGGGCCAGCCGTCCGGGTGATCCTCGCGTCCGGCACCGCCCCCGGACGGGTGGCGTCGGCGCCCGTCCGGCTGACCCCGGTGGCGACGGCAGGGCGGCGCTGGTAGCCGCGGAGCGGTCGGCGCCCGTCCGCGATGTGAACGCGCACACCGCTGACCTGCGGTTCTGTCCGCTCTCGGGTGGTACTTGCCGTTCTGTCCGATTTCTGTATAGTTCTCCTCGTTGAGCGACAACGGCAAACCCGCTGCAAGGCGGGGACGCAAAGCCACGGGTCCCAAGGGGACAGCCGGGCTACCGAACCGACTAGGAGTCATCATGACGTACCCCCTCGAGGCCCAGATCCCGACCCAGGCCTCCGCCTCCCTGCTCACGCCGGGTGAGGTCGCGGTCATGTTCCGGGTCGACCCGAAGACGGTCACCCGCTGGGCCCAGGCCGGCAAGCTCTCCGCGGTCCGCACCCTCGGCGGCCACCGCCGGTTCCTCGAGTCCGAGGTCATGGAGCTGCTCGGCGGCGTGCCGCAGCAGGCCGGCCGCCTCTGAGGCGCAGCACCCCGCAGCTTCGCGAACGGGCCCCCGAGCACACGCTCGGGGGCCCGTTCCGCGTTCCGGGGGATCGCGCGCCTCAGCCCGGCAGCGGGTCCAGGATCGTCGCCAGCACCGCGCGGCGGACGTCCGCGACCGGCCGGTCGGGCTGGAACGCCAGCCACTCCAGCCCGGCGACGAGCGTC
This sequence comes from Cellulomonas sp. EB106-03-03-XG116, assembly GCF_058792015.1. Classification (NCBI taxonomy): domain Bacteria; kingdom Bacillati; phylum Actinomycetota; class Actinomycetes; order Micrococcales; family Cellulomonadaceae; genus Cellulomonas; species Cellulomonas sp. EB106-03-03-XG116. The sequence goes on along the minus strand of NZ_JBYTEP010000034.1, from coordinate 19,544 downwards.
GCCCCGAACATCGCCGCGGCGGTGAGCGAGGGGTCGCGGTGCGGCCAGGACGCCTCGACGACCTCGGCGAACACGGCGAACGACTCGTCGCGCACCTGCCGGATCGAGTCCTGCCAGTCGCGTCCGGTGCGGAACACCTCGGCCACCAGCACCTTGGCGAAGTCGGGGTGCCCCTGGATCTGCGCGAGCAGCTCGTGCACCAGCGCGCCGACCGCGTCCCGGCCCTCGCGCCCCTCGGCGGCGCCGCGCAGGGCGGTGGTCAGCGCCTGCTGGCCCTCGGTGAGCACGGTCTCGAACAGCGCGCCCTTGGACCCGAAGTTGTAGTAGACGCTGCCCTTGGCGACGCCGGCCCGGTCGGCGATGTCGTCGACGGAGGTGGCGGAGAACCCGCGGTCCGCGATGAGCGCGACGGTCGCCGTGATGATCGCGCGGCGGGTGTCGCGCCGGCCGGGGCCGGGGGAGTCGACGGCCCCGGAGGGCGCGGGCACGGCGTCGGCGGCGGCTGGCATGGCACCCAGCCTCTCAGATCGACAGGGCGGGGTGCAGGCGGGACAGCGTCCACGTCCGCTGCCGGGCCGCCCGCCACGAGGTGATCGCGAGCGAGCCGAGCAGGAAGGCCGCCAGCGCCGCGACCGAGGTCCACAGCCGCGCGTCGGTGCCGCCGGTCGTGAGCTCGCGCAGGCCGGTGACGGCGTAGGTCATCGGCAGCGCGGGGTGCAGCGCCCGGAAGAACCCGGGTGTCGTCTCGACCGGGTAGGTGCCCGACGCGGCGGTGAGCTGCAGCATCAGCAGCGCGATGATCGCGACCTTGCCCGCTGCGGCGCCCAGCACCGCGATCAGCATCTGCTGCACCGCGAGGAACGCACCCGCGACCAGGACCGTGAAGGCCGCGGTGCCGAGCGCCGTCGACCAGCCGAGGCCGAGCCCGAAGTGCACGACGGTCAGCAGGATCACGACCTGACCCACGCCGATCGCCAGCGCCGGCAGGTAGCCGGCGAGCGCGATCCGCCACCCGCGGGCGGGGGTCGCGAGGCCGCGCGGCGGCAGCGGACGGAGCAGCAGCCAGGTGATCAGCCCGCCGACGAACAGCGCGAGCGGGACGAAGAACGGCGCGAAGCCCTCGCCGTAGCCGTCGGCCGCGGCGACGTCGGTGCTCGACAGCTCGACGGGGGTGCTCAGGGCACTCGCCCGGTCGGACCGGGTCGAGTCGGAGTCGTCCGGGATCTGGGCGGCGCCGTCGGCGAGCTTGTCGGCGAGCTCCTGGCTGCCGTCGCCGAGCTGGTCGGAGCCGTCGGCGACCTGTGTCGCGCCGGACGCGAGGGTGCCGGTGCCGGACGCGAGATCGGCGGCGCCGGACGCGAGCGTGTGCGCGCCGGAGTCGAGGTCGGACGCGCCGGAGGCGAGGGTGCCCGCGCCGCCCGCGAGGTCGGACGCGCCGGCGGCGACCTGCGCGGTGCCGGACGCGAGGGTGCCGGCGCCCGACGCGAGCTCCGCGGACGACGAGGACAGCGTGCCGATGCCGGTCGCCAGGGCGGCGGAGCCGTCCCGGAGGTCGTGGGCCCCGGTCACGAGCGCCTGGAGGTCGGCCGCGGCCTGCTGCTGGGCGGCCGCGTCCGGCAGGTCGAGGTCCGCGACGGCGCCCTGGAGCTGCGCGAGCGCCGCCTGGATCGCGGCGGCGGTCGCCGTGTCCCCGGCCGCGGCCCGCTGCTGCGCGAGCGTGCCGAGCTGCTGCCCGGCGGTCGCGAGCGTGCCCGACAGGCCCTGGGCGCCGGACGACAGCGCCGTGACCGTCGCGGCCACCTCGTCCACCCCGTCGCTCACGTGCTGCGCCCCGTCGGCCAGCGCGCCGGCCTTGGTCGCGGCGTCCGACGCCCCGTCGGCGAGCCGCTGCGCCCCCGCAGCGAGGTCCGCCGCGCCCGAGGCGGCCGACCCCGCGCCCGACGAGAGCGTGCCCGCGCCGGTCGCCAGGGTCGCGGCCCCCGAGTCCAGCCGGCCGGCGCCGCTCGCGAGGTCCGCGGCGCCGGAGGACAGCCGGGCCGCGCCGTCCGCGGCCGAGGTCGCCCCGTCGGCGACCTGGTGCGCACCGGACGACAGGTCGCCGCTCGCGGCGGTCAGCGTCAGGGCGCCGTCGGACGCCTGGGCGAAGCCGTCGCGCGCCGAGCCGAGCCCGACGAGCACCTGGTCCGCGGCCTGCTCGCCGATGGTGGCGGACACCGCGGCGCGGATCTGCGTCATCGCGCTGCGGCCCAGGGTCGAGGCCAGGTAGGAGTTGGCGTCGTTGTAGGTGACGTCGATCTCCGCCGACGTCGGGGTGTCGCCGCCGATCGACGCGATGTCCGTGGAGAAGTCGGCGGGCAGCGTGACCGCGAAGTAGTAGGTGCCGTCGGTGACGCCCGCGGCGGCCTGGTCGGCGTCGACCTGCCGCCAGTCGAGCGCCTCGGAGTCGAGCAGCTCGTCCACGACGTCGTCGCCCGCGCGCAGCGGCTCGCCGTCCTGGGTCGCGCCCTCGTCGGCGTTCACCAGGGCCACCGGCAGCCGGTCGAGGTTGCCGGTCGGGTCCCAGTAGGCCCAGAGGTAGAGCGCGCCGTACAGCAGCGGGATGGCGAGCATCGCCACGACGGCGAGCTTCGGCAGCAGGCCGCGGCGGAACCGGCGCAGCTCGGTGCCGGTCGACAGGGAGGAGAGCATCGGGAGGTCCTCGTGAGAAAGAAGCGGGAGGGTTCAGGCGGCGGGCACGGCGTGCGGGCCGGTGGCGAGGTTCACGACCTCGGGGGCGGCCCACCAGCGCATCCGGGCGACCTCGTCCAGCGAGGCGACCGACGCGATCACGGTGGTGCCGGCGGCGGCGAGCGCCTCGAGCCGGGTCCAGACCGTCTGCCGGCGGCCGGAGTCGTGCACCTGGTCGACGTCGTCGACCACGAGCAGGTCGGGCTCCTGGGCCAGGGCGAGGGTGACCCGCAGCAGCATCGCGTCGACCTCGTCCAGGTCCCAGATCACGGTCTGCACGCGGGGGAGCGGGCGCTCGCCGAACACCGGCCCGGCCAGGGCGGCGAACCGCTCCTGGGAGACGCGGCCGGTCCAGCGGTACCAGGGCGACAGCCAGGCGAGCCGCTCGCGGACGACGTCGCCGACCGTCACGGAGTCGTCGAGCTCGTCCACCCCGGCGAAGCCCGCCACCGCGGCGCGGCGCTGCACGACGGACCGGCGGCGGGGCAGGTCCTCGCCCAGCACGGTCAGCTCCGAGCCGCGGTCGGGCACCATCCGGCCGGCGAGCGTCAGCAGCAGGCTCGAGCGGCCGGCGCCCTGCGGGCCCTGGACGACGGTGAGCGCACCGGTGGGCAGGTCGAGGTCGACCGGGCCGTACACCGGACCGCGGGTGCCGGTGAGCACGAGGCCGCGGGCGCGGACGGCCGGCGGGGGCGGGGTGGGCGCGACCTCGGGGTCGTGCAGGTCGACGTCCGGCTGCGCGGCGTCGGTGGTCGCCGCGTGCGGGTGCGCGTCGCGCTGCTGCTCGACCTCGCGGGTCGGGGTGGGCTCCGAAGACACTGTCGCCTCTGATCATTTCGCACTGACTGGTCAGTACAAAGATAGGACGACCGGCGCGCGGCGTCACGCCGGGACCGCGTCTCGCGCGTCACACCGCCCTGCACCCGAGGGGCAGCGCGGACCCCGCACGCCGAAAGGCGATGTCCGATCGCCGCTGGACTACGCGCAGGCGCCGCGGTGGACTGGGTGCATGACCAGCCCCGCCCCCGCCGCACCGGCGACCACCGCGGCTCCTGTGTCGGCGCACGCGCGCTGCGCCCCGGGCGACCCCGGGTTCGAGGAGCGGTACCGGGCGATCGACGCGCGGGACACCCGGTTCGACGGGCAGTTCGTCACCGCGGTGTCGTCGACGGGCATCTACTGCCGCCCGTCCTGCCCGGCCCGCACCCCGCGGCGGGAGCACGTGACCTTCTACCGGACGTCCGCCGCCGCGCACGAGGCGGGCTACCGGGCCTGCAAGCGCTGCCTCCCCGAGGCGACGCCCGGCACGCCGGAGTGGGACCTGCGCCGGGACGCGGTGGGCCGGGCGATGCGGCTGATCGGCGACGGCCTGCTCGACCGCGGCGGGGTCGACGCGCTCGCCGCCGAGCTCGGGTACACCCCGCGGCACGTGCACCGGATGCTGGTCGCCGAGCTCGGGGCCGGGCCGCAGGCGCTCGCGCGGGCGCGGCGCGCGCAGACGGCGCGGGCGCTGCTGGTCGGGACGACGCTGCCGGTGACCGACGTGGCCTTCGCTGCGGGGTTCGGCTCCGTCCGGCAGTTCAACGACACGATCCGCGAGGTGTTCGCGGTGCAGCCGACCGAGCTCCGCGCGCGGGCGCGGCGGGCGGAGGGCGCGGCGGTGCCCGCGGGTGCGACGAGGTCGGGGGTCGGGGGTGCGGCGCGGTCGGGGGCCGCAGGCGCCGCGGGGTCGCCGGGGGTGTCTGCGACCGGGGCGCAGGAGCCAGCCGGTCCGTGGGGCGTGCCCGCCGGCGAGCCGGGGGTCGCCCCGCAGGTGCGGCTCGACCTGGCGCTGCCGGTCCGGCAGCCGTACGACGCGCGCGGGGTCCTCGGCTTCCTCGCCGTGCGCGCCGTGGCCGGCGTCGAGGTGGCGGACCTGCCCGAGGACGGCCCGCTGCGGTACGCCCGCACGCTGGCGCTGCCGCACGGGCCCGGCGCGGTCGAGGTCGTGGCGACGCCCGACCGTCGCGGCGGGTGGCGGCTGTCGGCGCGGCTGGAGCTCGCCTCGCTGGCCGACGTCGGGACGGCGGTGGCGCGGGTGCGCCGGCTGCTCGACCTGGACGCGGACCCGACGGCGGTCGACGCGGCCCTGGGGGTGGACCCGGTGCTCGCCCCGCTGGTCGCCGCGACGCCGGGGATCCGGGTGCCGGGCGCCGTCGACCCCGCCGAGCTCGTCGTCCGGGCGATCGTCGGGCAGCAGATCTCGGTCGCCGCCGCGCGGGGCCACCTCGGGCGTCTCACCGCCGTCGCGGGCGCCCCGTACGCGTCGGCGATCCCGGGTCTGGAGCGGCTGTTCCCGACGTCGAAGGAGGTGCTCGCGGCCGTCCCGGCGCCGGTCCCGGGCGCCGACCCCGACCCGGACCGGCCGCTGCGGCTGCCCGCGCGCCAGGTGGCGGCGGTGCGCGCGGCGGCGCAGGCGCTGGTCGACGGGTCGCTGCCCGCGCACGTCGGGGCGGACCCGGTGGCGCTGCGGGAGCGGCTCGTCGGGCTGCCGGGAGTCGGCTCGTGGACCGCGGCGTACGTGGCGATGCGGGTGCTCGGCGACCCGGACGCGTGGCTCGCCGGCGACGTGGCGCTGGTGGCGGGCGCGACGGCGGCGGGTGCGCTCGACCCCGGCCTGCCGAAGCCGGCCGCGCACCGGGCGCTGGCGGCACGGGCTGCGGAGTGGTCGCCCTGGCGCTCGTACGCGGCGATGCACCTCTGGCGGGCCGCCGCGCCCCGCTGACCAGGCCGCCTCCGTGCCGCGCGCCCGGTCCGCGGATGCCGGTCGTGGCATGGAAGAATCGCGGGCATGGCGATGAGAGAGATCCGCGTGGTGGGCGACCCGGTGCTGCGCACCCCGTGCGAGCCGGTGACCACGATCGACGCCCGCGTGAAGGGCCTGGTCGAGGACCTGCTCGAGACGGTCGACCACGAGGGTCGCGCGGGCCTGGCCGCGAACCAGATCGGCGTCGGCCTGCGGGCGTTCTCCTGGAACATCGACGACGAGCTCGGCTACGTGCTGAACCCCACCATCGTCGAGCTGTCCGAGGACTACCAGGACGGAGACGAGGGCTGCCTGTCGGTGCCCGACCTGTGGTTCCCGACCAAGCGCGCCTGGTACGCGCGGGTCGTCGGCACGGACCTCGACGGCAAGGAGGTCGTCGTCGAGGGCGTCGAGCTCATGGCGCGCTGCCTGCAGCACGAGGTCGACCACCTGGACGGCCACCTCTACATCGACCGGCTGGACCGGTCCGTGCGCAAGAAGGCGATGCGCGCCATCCGCGAGACCCTCTGACGGGGCGCCGGGCGTCCGGAACCCGGACGATCCGGGCATCGAGCAGGTGATGAGGGCCGGAGCGCTGGTGCGCACCGGCCCTCATCAGGCATGCTGTCCTCAGCACGCCGCGCGTGCAGGCTGTGGAGTCACGTGTCCGGTAGGGACGAGGTCGTTGGGGAAGGCGAACCTCGAGCCGATCCGGGAGGGATGACATGGCAGGTGCGATCACCCGCGGTGTTCTTTTCGTGCACTCCGCGCCGCGCGCGCTCTGCCCGCACCTCGAGTGGGCGGCGGGCAACGTGCTGGGCATCCGTCTGTCCATGGACTGGACGGAGCAGCCCGCCGCACCGGGGATGTTCCGTGCCGAGCACTCGTGGCAGGGGACCTCCGGCACCGGCGCGCGCCTCGCGTCGGCCCTGCGCGGCTGGACTCACCTGCGCTACGAGGTCACCGAGGACACGAGCCACGGCAGCGACGGCGCCCGGTGGAGCCACACGCCCGAGCTCGGCATCTTCCACGCGCAGACCGACGTGCACGGCAACGTCGTCGTCCCCGAGGACCGCATCCGCGCGGCGCTCGAGCTGGCCGACGCCCGGGCCGTCCGCGAGGAGCTGGCGCTGGCGCTCGGGCAGGCGTGGGACGACGAGCTCGAGCCGTTCCGGTACGCGGGCGCGGGCGCGCCCGTGCGCTGGCTGCACCGCGTGGGCTGACGCGCCCGGGGCGCGCGACCGCGTGGGCTGACGCGCCCGGGGCGCGCGACGGCGTGACCTGCGGCGCCCGGGCCTCGGCGTGCGGTCACACCCGCCGAGCGCGGTACTTCGCGCCGAGCGCGGTGGCTGGAGCGACCGCGCTCGGCGCGAGCGACCGCGCTCGGCGCGGCCGCGGTGAGCCGTCAGCGCTCGGCGCTCGGCGCGGGAGCGTCAGCGGTCAGCGGGCCGCGGTCAGCCGTCAGCGGTAGAAGCGCGCCGCGCGGTCGTACAGGTCCAGGACCTCGTCGCGGCGGGCCGCGGTGGGGAACCGGGCCGGCTCCGCGTGGGCGGCGGCCGTGAGGTCGGCGACCCAGCGGCCGAAGAACGCCCGGTGCTCCGCGGCGTCCGGGCCCGGGCCGTCGACGTAGACGGGGCTCGTGTGGGCGAGCCGGATCGTGCGGGGGTCGGGCTGCCGGGCGCGCGCCGCGACCCACCCGGCGCCGCGCAGGTCGAGCACGGCGTCGAGCACCGGCCCGTCGGACGCGGCGACGACCCGCCCGTCGACGACGAGCTCCACCCGCACGTGCCCGGGCGCTGCCCCGCCGGTCGAGCCGGGCGCCGACGACCCCGCCGGTCCGCCCGGCCTCCCGCCCGGCGCCGTGCGCGCCACCGCCCGCACCCGGTGCCGCCCCGCCGGCACCGTCGCCCCCGGCCCGGCGTCCCCGACGGTCAACGCGAGCAGCGGGCCGTTGGTCACCATCGACCGCCCGGCCCGCAGCCCGGCGTAGTAGCCGTCGACGGTGAGCGGCCCCGGCGCCTGGACGTAGACCCGGTCGTAGCCGGGCGGCGCGGGCAGCACCCCCGACGCCGAGCCCGCCGACGCCGGCAGCCGCAGCCCCAGACCGAGGTACCGGTACCAGAGCCCGAGCTGGTACCGGGCCGCGCCCTCCGGCCCGGGGTGCGCGGCTCGGTCGCGCGGCCGGCCCCAGGCCTCGTTGGCGAGCATCCCGCCGGGCACGAAGTGGTTGTTCAGCACGCCGACGGCGTCGGGGGCGCCGGTCGCCACCAGCACCGGGGCGTCCCACCAGGTCAGCTTCTCCGCGTCGACGAACGCGCCGGCGGCCCGCGCGGCGTCGACCAGGGTGCGCGCGGGCGGCGACCACCAGTCGTCGGCGCCGGTGCCCGGCAGGTCGGGCACGTCGACGCCGTGCAGCAGCACCGCCCCGCCGCCGCGCTCGTCCTCGGTCACCGGCGCGACCGCGTGCCGGTCGCCGTCGACGGTCAGCGCGGCCCGCGGCGCACCCTCGCCCGCAGCGCCCGCAGCGCCCGCAGCGCCCGCAGCGTCCGCATCGCCCGCCCCGCCCGCCGACCCCGCCCCGCCCGCCGTCCCCGCCCCGCGCGCCGCCGTGGGCGCCTGCTCGTTCCACCGCGTGACGAACGCGCCCAGGTGCAGGTCCTCCGCCCGCAGCAGCGCCGCGGCGTCGGCGAGCGGCCGGTGCACGTGCAGGTCGCCCGACCACCACCCCTCCGCGGCGAGGTCGGCCCACCGCCCGGGCACGCACGCGACGCGCGCCCCGCCCGTCCCGACGTCGACGACCCGCTCGACGCGCCGGTGCTCCGGCCCGCGCTCCACGACCACGACGCAGGCCCCGCGGGGCACGGGCAGCTCGGCGGCGCCGTCGGCGAGGAAGTGCGCGGTGTACCCGGGCTCGATCGCGGAGCCGTCCGCCGGGTCGAGGTCCATCCCCAGCACGCCGGGGCGGTCGCTCGCGGTCCGGTCGCGCACCGCGTCCCCGGGCGCGTGCCACGCCCCGTCCGGCCCGCGCACGGTGACCCGCGCGGGCCCGCCGGTCTCGATGGTCAGCGTCGGCACGCGTCGACCGTAGCGAGCGCCCCGGGGCGTCCCGCAAGGTCGCCGTGACCAGAAGTTCACCGGATGATGAGCGGGTGCAGCGCTCGTTCCCAGGCCGTTCCCAGGATGCGTGCCTAGCGTCGTGTGTCACACCCAATGTGATCGTATTCAACCAAGGGGTCCCGCGGTGCGGGACCAGGGGAGGACGACCCATGGCGCACACCACCCGACGCCGCACGCTCGGCCTGATGTCCGGCCTGTCCGTCCTCGTGGCGCTGGCCGCCTGCAGCAACGCGGACGCGGCGACCCAGGACGGCGCGCAGTCGTCCGGCGGCACCCAGTCCGACGCCGGCAGCACGACCGGCGCCGGCACCGACGGCACCGCCGGCTCGTCGTCCGGCGACCTCGCCGACGGCACCTACACGGCCGAGGGCTCGTACTCCACGCCGGGCGGCGAGGAGTCGATCTCGGTCGAGCTGAGCGTCGCCGACGGCGTCGTGACCGACGTGACCGTCACCCCGGAGGCGAGCGGCGGCAACGCGGCCCGGTTCCAGGACGAGTTCGCCTCGGGCATCTCCGACGAGGTCGTGGGCCAGGAGCTCGCCGGGCTGTCGGTCGACAAGGTGTCCGGCTCGTCGCTGACCGGCGACGGGTTCAACGCGGCGCTCGACCAGATCCGGGCCGATGCCGCGGCCTGAGGCCACCGCGGCCTTCGACGCCATCGGCACGCGCTGGACGATCGACAGCGCGGAGCCGCTGCCGGACCCCGTGCTGCGGGCGGTGCGGGAGCGGATCGACCGGTTCGACCGGGACTGGTCGCGGTTCCGCGACGACTCCTGGGTCTCGGAGGTCGCCCGCGGCGGTGCCGGTGCCTACCGGCTGCCGGACGACGCCGGGCCGCTGCTGGACGCCTACGACGCGGCGGCGCGGGCCACGGACGGCGCGGTCAGCCCCCTGGTCGGGCGCGCGCTGGAGGGGCTCGGCTACGACGCGGCGTACACGCTGCGCCCGCGCCGGGACGCCGAGGGCGCCCTGCTCACGGCCCCGGCCCCCGACTGGCGCGCCGCGGCCCGGCGGGACGGGGCGACCCTCGTGCTCGACGAGCCGGCGCTCATCGACGTCGGCGCGGGCGGCAAGGGCTACCTGGTCGACCTGGTGTCGGGCGTGCTCGCGGCCCACGGGGTCGGGGAGCACGTCGTGGACGCGGGCGGGGACCTGCGGGTCGCCGGCCTGGGCGCCGGCGCCGGCCCGCTGACCGTCGCGCTCGAGGACCCGCGGGACACCAGCCGCGCCGTCGGCGTGCTCCGGCTGTCCGAGGGCGCCCTGTGCGGGTCGGCGACCAACCGGCGCGCCTGGGGCGAGGGGCTGCACCACGTCGTGGACGCCCGGACCGGCGCGCCGACGTCGGACGTGCTGGCCACCTGGGCGGTCGGCGGCTCGGCCCTGACGGCGGACGTCGCCGCGACCGCCCTGTTCTTCGCCGACCCGGACCTCGTCGCGTCCCGGTTCGGCGTCCGGTACGTGGTGCTGCGCGCCGACGGGAGCCTGCGCTGGTCCCTCGGCCTGGACGGGGAGGTGTTCGCGTGAGCGCGTTCGCGTGGCTGGACGAGCGGCTGGGCCGCGTCACGATGTACCGGCTGCTGACCCTGGGGCTGTCCGCCCTGGCGGTCGTCGCGCTGGTGCTGGCGGCGACCGACGCGATCTTCCTCGACCCCGGGGCGATGGTGGTGAGCGCGGCGGTCGCCGTGGCCGCGTCGGTGGCGAGCGCCTGGGGCGCCGCGCTGGCGTTCCGCACCCGCCCGCACACCGAGTCCGCGATTATCACCGGCCTGATCCTGTTCTTCCTGTTCTGGCCGACCCTCGACGCCCGGTACCTCGGCACGCTGGCCCTGGCCGCGCTGCTGGCGAACGCGTCGAAGTACGTCCTCGCCTGGCGCGGCAGGCACCTGCTCAACCCCGCGGCCGCCGGGGCGCTGCTGGTCGGGCTGACCGGCTGGGACGCGACGACGTGGTGGGTGGCCGACCGCTGGCTGCTCGTGCCGGTCGCGCTGCTGACCGTGCTGATCGTGGTCCGGACCCGGCGGTACGCGCTGGTCGGCGCGTTCGTGGTCGTGGCGGTGCTGGCGGTCGCGGTGCGGCTGGTCGGCGAGGGCTCGACGCCCTGGTCCGCGGTGTCGACCGCCCTGGTGTCGTACCCGATCCTGTTCCTCGGCGGCGTCATGCTGACCGAGCCGCTGACCCTGCCGCCGCGCCGCTGGCAGCAGCTGGTCGAGGCGGTCGTCGTCGGCACGCTGATGGCCGTGTCGTACCACGTCGGGCCGCTGTACAGCACGCCCGAGGCGGCGCTGGTGGTGGGCAACCTGATCGGGTTCGCCTGGGGCCAGCGCGGGGCGGTGCGGCTCACGCTGACCCGGTCGACCCGGCTCACGCCGCGCACCGTCGAGCTCGCGTTCCGCGCCGACCGCCCCGTGCGGTTCCGGCCCGGCCAGTACGTCGAGCTGACCGTCCCGCACGCCCGCCCCGACAGCCGCGGGACCCGGCGCGTGTTCAGCGTGTCCTCGGCGCCGTCGGCGGACGAGCTCACCGTGGCGCTGACCGTCCCCGAGAAGGCGAGCACGTTCAAGCGGGCGCTCGGCGCCCTGCCGGTCGGGTCCCGGGTCCGGGCGACCGGCCTGGGCGGCGACTTCGTCCTGCCCGACGACGCGGAGCGACCGCTGCTGCTCGTGGCGGGCGGCATCGGGATCACGCCGTTCGCGTCCCAGCTCGCGGCGCTGGCGGCCGCGGGGGAGCGGCGCGACGTGGTGCTCGTGCACGCGGTGACCGACCACGCCGACCTCGCCTACGCCGACGCGGCGCGGGCCGCCGGGGCGCGGGTGCTGGTGCTGTCCCCGACGCCGGACCTGGACAGCCTGCCGCCCGGGGCGGTGCACCTCGGCGCCCACCGGCTCAGCCCGGAGGTGCTGGCGGAGTCCGTGCCGGACCTGGCGCAGCGCGACGCGTACGTGTCGGGGCCGCCGGCGATGGTCGACGGCACGCGGGCGCTGCTGCGCCGCGCGGGTGCGCGGCGGGTGCGGACGGACGCGTTCAGCGGGTACTGACGCCTGCGGTCCGCGGCCGAGTCATAGCGCTAGGGGCTTCGAGCGTCCATCGATGCAAAATCGTGTCGTCCCAGCCGGGCGCTCGTGAGAGCGCTTCGTCCTACGTTGGAGGGTCAACGTAGACCCAGCCGGAGGCTCCATCGAGTCCGAGCGACGGATCACGCAACTGCATAGGAGTGGATGCCACGGCCGGGGGGATCGGCTTCCGCCGAGTCCCCCGGGACGTGATGTTCGCTAATCGACTCATCGTGCGGTCGCTCAAGCCGCGAACGCGCCCCGGGGCAACGGACGCGTGCGTTGCGCCCACTCACGCGGTCCGAGAGTCGCAGCGGCTCGCCTGAGCTTTCTCGGAGCAACCACAGTTTCGAGCGGAACCAGGCACGATGGTCCGCGTGAGTCGCAGACGACGAGGAGGACGGGTGTGGGTGCGCCGCCGTGTGGACGTCGACCGCAGACCGCCGATAGGGATCGTGGGAACGGCGGTGGCGCTGTGGGTCTTCCTACTCCTCGGGCCAGTCGTGTGGGCGCTCGCCTGGTTCGAGTCGCAGCTCTCGTTCCTCGGCGAGTCGGCGAGTACCACGGACCTGCGTTCCTCGGTCGTCGCACCCGTCGCGGCGCTCGCCGCAGTGGGTGCACTGTTCTTCACGGCTCGCAGTTTCGGTCTCAACCGACGCGGACAGCTCGCGGACCGGTTCTCGAAGGCGTGCGAACTGCTGTCGTCGGCGAGCCTGGAGGAGCGACTCGGAGGGCTCTACTCGATCGAGCAGATCTTGCGTGACTCCCCAGCGGACCACGCCAGGTGCGTCACGCTCCTCGCGGGCTACGTCCGCTCGCGTCAGGTCGACCCTGCTTGGTCGGCCGCGGCCGCGTGGAAGGACCGCCCTGCAACGCCTCGGTCGTACGACGAACTCCCGCTCGACATCGAGGCCGCGATGAAGGTGTTGGTGGCTCGGCCCGAGCGGCCGGAGCCAGGCCGCGCCGACCTGCGCGGCGTCGACCTCCGGTCGCTGCTCATCCGCAGTTACGACTTCGCAGATGCGCCGTCGCTCCGGTCGATGTTCCTCACCCGGGCCGACCTGCACAGCGCGGACCTGCGCGGTGCAACGCTCGCGGGCTCCATCGCGAACGGGGCCAGGCTGTCTGGCGCGTGGCTGGCGAACTGCGACCTTCGCGGAACCAGCCTGTCGGATGCCGACCTCCGTGGAGCCCTGCTCGCTGGCGCCGATCTCACGGGCGCCCATCTTGGGGGCGCCGACCTCTCAGGGGTCCAGGGGCTCACCGCGGCGCAGCTCTCAGGTGCCCGCATCGACGACAGCACGGTCCTTCCGACCGAGTTGCGAAGCGACCCGTGGGTGCATGCACGTCTGGCCGAGTGCCGGCGCGTGCCCGATCCCGAGCCGTCGCACTGGTGTCCTTCTCCGACGCCTAGACCCAGGGGTGATTGATCCGGCACCCAGCGGACGCAGAGCCGCGGCACACCTGTTCCTGCTTCTGCTCGTGGCGGCAACGGAGAAGGAGGTGCCGTGCGTCACGTATGGGACATCGTCAGGCGGGTGGCAGGTCTGACGGTCGTCGCCACGCAGAGGTCGCGGCCCGGTGAGTCCAGGGCGGGGCATGGCTCCGATGCCGATTCACCGTTCCCAGAAACGGCCCGATGTTGCGCATCGACGTAGACGCGGCTAGGCGTGGCGCGGCCGAGCGTGCTCACAATCGATCCTGCTGACCAGCTCAGCTCTGGAGAGAATGGGGACGTCAAACAGCGCGGCGGACGTGCGGACCGCCTTGTCGTCCGACACCACGTGCCACACAGTCGGCCAGAGTTTGGCCTCCGCGTGGTCCGCGGCGAGCGCCGAAGCGATCAGGATCGGATCGGCGCTGCCACGATTGTGGTAGAGGTCGACCAGAGTGTGGTCCTCAGGTGCGACCGATGCCATCACCTCGCGCAACCGCTCGAGCATCGCTGTATTGACGGTCATCTCGAGGCGCTCGATGTCCTCGATGTCAGGCAGACCGCGTGCCTCGTAAAGGACCTCGGTGGGGATGCGGCAGAACTCCGCGACGAACTCGCTCCCGCGCTGTTCCGGCGTGAGCCTGCTGAGCACATTGGCATCGAGCAGGTACATGTTCTCGATCACAGCGCCGCCCGCAGCAAGGGGATCTGAGTGGGACCCAACTTGTTTAGGCATACCACCCGGCAGAACTCGCGCGGCGTGATCGCACCCCGATCGAGCTGACGCAGCATCCGACGCGCGTACTCCGCACCCGCGTACTTGCGGACCGCGTTCTGAGGCAGCGACGTCCGGGCCTGCGGCTTCTTGCGCCCGGCGTACTCGACCACGAGTGCTTCGAGGTGGTCCCGCGCTCGGTCAGCATCGATCAGTCCGACGCCGCGGGCACGCATGACAAAGGCGCTCGGCGTGACCTTAAGCGTCTCGGCCGCCCCCTTCACGTCGTCCAGAGTGGACGCGTCTAGACGCATGACGTCCGTCGCCGGCATCAGGATTTCTTCGGCGAGCTCGTACTCGCGCCCGGCGATGACGTGGTCCGTGTGGTCGTCGTAACTGACGGGAGCGAATCTTCCGACGGCGATGAACACGGTGAGCAGAGTCAGGGTGAAGATCTTCCGCCCAGCAGGCTCGGCGCTTCCGCCGCGCTCACCACTGGTCAGGAAGACAAACGGAACCTTCTTGTCCTTCACGCACAGGCCAGAGAAGGAGGCGCCCCGGGGTAGCGACTGGGGCATGAACCCGTTTTGACTGCGGGAGACGAAGACCTGGCTCGTCTCAAGGGTGTCGATAAGAAGCTCGAGCGCCTTCTCCTTTGTCCGCGTCGACCGGAGCTCCGCGAGGTCCAGTCCGACGATGCTGCGGAACTTCTGGGCGTCCTTCGGGATGCTGCCGGTCGAGCGCCGCAACGATCCGACCACGGGGTTCTGGGTGAGAGTTGGGTCGTACTCCTTGATCACGCCCTGTTTGCGCAAGATGTCCTTGATGATCAGTTCGACGTCGGCGAGCCGGACGGAGTTCCGAGAACTGAGGGAGAACGAGTCTTTGCTGACGCCAGAGAGCAGGCGCCGGGTGTTGTCCTCGACCTGAGCCTTGACCACTTCAGACGGCGCGAAGAACAACGCGTATGGGATGTGCGCCGCGCGCGCGAGCTTCACGAACTCAGGGAACCGGATCGTCGAGGACTCCAGGGCGTGCTCGTACGGGGCACGGGAATGGACGACGGACGCATCGAAGAGCGTCGTGAAGACTGAGCGGTCCAGCGCGACGGTCTCACGGTCGAGCCGAAGCGCAATCACGCTCGGGTCGATGTCAGTGCTCCGGCGCATGACAGCACGATTGTCAGTCGTGATGGCGCGGTCAACGGGCGTCACCCGGACGGCCGAGATGCGGTTCGGGCCGGTGCGCCACCGCGTCGAGCTGGACCCGCAGCCCCTCGTGCGCGAACGCCGTCTGGATCGACTTGCGCGCCGGGTAGCCCGCCACGAACCGCTCGCGGAACACCGCCTCCATCTCCGGGATCTCCCAGATGTCCGCGAACAGCGCGTCGACCTGCACCACGTCGGCGAGCGACAGGCCGAGCGCGGCCAGCCGCGCCTCCAGGGTGTCGAGGGCGCCGTGCACCTGCTCGGCGGTCGTGCCCGTCGTGTTCCCGACGCAGTAGGAGACGAACACGAGGCCGCCGGCCTCGACCGTCCCCGCGTGCGCCCAGCCCTCGTGGATCTCGTGCCGGGTGATCGCGTCCATGCCGGCGACGCTACGCACGGGTCCGGGCGGCGGCGCGGGCCGAAGGGCCCGGGCCGCCCGCTCATCCGCGCGGGGTGAGGCGCGTGCGTGCGCACCGCGCGGAGCGTGGGACGCGGCGCCGGCGTCGGCGCCTCCCGCCCGCCCGCCGACCCCAGGGGAGGTCCGACATGTCGCCGAGCCAGGAAGGACCAGGGGGCGAGTTCCGCTCCTCCGAGGACGTGCGCACCGCGTTCATCTCCGGCAACAGCTTCCGCGCGCAGGCCGTCCGCTACGTCGACATCGACGGGGACGCGATCTTCGAGGGCGACATCGTGCTCGGCCCGGTCGACCAGGTGGAGCGCGAGTCCGAGCAGCTCAAGGCGGAGCTGCGCGGCGAGCTCGAGTCCGGCGTGATCATCACCGGCGACCAGTTCCGGTGGCCCGGCTGCCTGGTCCCGTACGACATCGACCCGGCGCTCACCGACCAGGCGCGGGTCACCGAGGCGATCGCGCACTGGCAGCAGAACACGGGCTTCCGGTTCGTGGAGCGCACCGCGGCGAACGCGGCCTCCCACCCGAACTGGGTCACGTTCCGGCCCGGCAGCGGGTGCTCGTCGTCGGTCGGGATGCGCGGCGGCCAGCAGTTCATCAACCTCGCGGGCGGGTGCGACCGGGGGCGGACGATCCACGAGATCGGGCACGCCGTCGGGCTGTGGCACGAGCAGTCGCGCGCCGACCGGGACGCCTTCGTGACGATCAACTGGGCCAACATCCAGGCGGGCTTCGAGCACAACTTCAACCAGCACGTCACCGACGGCGACGACGTCGGCGCCTACGACTACGGCTCGATCATGCACTACCCCCGGGACGCGTTCGGCGTCGGGGGCGCGGAGACGATCACCCCCGTCGACCCGGCCGCGCAGATCGGCCAGCGGGTGGCGCTGAGCGCGGGTGACATCGCCGCGGCGAACGTGCTCTGCCCCGGGAAGTCGCCGGCCGAGACCCTCAAGGAGCTCGGCCCGGAGACGCTGAAGGAGCGGCTGCCGGAGACGGTCAAGGAGCTGCAGCCGGAGACCGTGAAGGAGCTCGCCCCGGAGACGCTGAAGGAGCGGCTGCCCGAGACGCTCAAGGAGCTGCAGCCCGAGACCGTCAAGGAGCGCGTCCCCGAGACGGTCAAGGAGCGGATCGAGACGGTCCGGGAGAACCTCGGCGGCTTCACGCTGCAGGAGGGCACGCTGACGGGGCCGGGCGGGCGCCTGGTCGACCCGGCGGTCCGGCGGGCGGGTGGCGTCCCGTTCGCCCTGGGGACGCCGCACGCGGGCGCGGTCGCCGATCCCGGCGCCCCGGACGTCCTGTCCCGGCTGGCCGCGCTCGAGGCGGCCGTCGACGCGCTCGCGGCCGAGCAGGCGGCGCTCGTCGACCAGGTCGTGCAGCTCGTCGACCCCGGGCAGTGAGCGGGGTGATCGTCGTCGTCTCGCACCCGGCGGACGCGCACGCGGCGGCGGTCGTCGGCCGGCTCGCGTCCTGGGGGCGCGAGACCTACCTCCTGGACTACGCCCGGTTCGGCCGCGACCTGACGCTCACCCTCGGCCCCGCGGGCGCCGGCGCGGGCGGCCCGGCGGTGCGGGTGGCGGACGCCGACGGCGTCACCGACCTCACCGACGCGACCGCGGTGTGGTGGCGGCGCCCGCAGCTGGTCGACGTCGGCGGGATTCCCGACGACGACGCCCGGGGCTTCGCGTACGGCGAGTGGCACGAGGCGCTCGGCGGCCTGCACGAGCTGCTGGCGTGCCCGTGGATGAACTTGCCGCCGCTCGACGCCGCGGCGTCGCACAAGTCGACGCAGCTCGCGGTCGCCCGCGGGCTCGGGCTGCGGGTGCCGGAGACGCTCATGACGTCCGACCCGGCGGAGGCCCGGGCGTTCGTCGAGCGGGTGGGCGTCGGGTCCACGGTCTACAAGATCTTCGCGGCGACCGAGCGGGTGTGGCGCGAGACCCGGCGGCTGCGCCCGGACGACCTCGCCCTGCTGGACTCGCTGCGGCTGGCGCCGGTGATCTTCCAGGAGTTCGTCCCGGCGCGCGCCGACATCCGGGTGACCGTGGTCGGCGACCGGCTGTTCCCGCTCGCGATCGACAGCACCGGCACGGGGTACGACGCCGACTTCCGGCTGAACATGGCTCGCGCCCGCACGGCAGCCGCCGTCCTGCCCGACGACGTCGCCGACCGGCTCCGGGCGCTGATGAAGCGGTTCGGGCTGGTGTACGGCGCGGTCGACCTCCGGCTCACGCCCGAGGGTGAGTACGTGTTCCTCGAGGTGAACCCCGCGGGGGAGTTCCTGTTCGCCGAGCACGGCTCGGGGCTGCCCCTCACGGACGCCGTCGCCGGGTGGCTGGCCGCGCCGGGCTAGATCGCGACGACCGGGAGGTCGACCTCGGGGGTCGCCGGGTCGCGCGGCACCGGCACCGACTGCGTCGAGACCAGGTCGGCGTGCGAGGTGCGCTCCGCGCCGCTCACCGCGACGCGGGCCCACACGACGAGGTCGGCGGTGCTCGCCAGGAGGTCGTCGGGGGCGTCCACCGCGACCGTCGCGATCGTCCGGGTGCCGTCGTCGACCGCCTCGGCGTCCGCGCCCGCGACCAGCACGCTCGCCGCGTCCTGCTCGGTGACGTCCCGCACCTCGACCCGCACGGGCGTTCCCGGCGCCGGGCGGGGCCCTGCGCCGGCCGCGACGACGCGCACCGTCAGCTGCACGCCCGCGACGCTACACCCGGGCGCCGCGGGCCCGCCGGGTCAGGCGTTGGTGACCACCAGGGCCACGTTGTGCCCGCCGAAGCCGAACGAGTTGTTCACCACGGCGAGGTCGCCCTCGGGCAGCGCGCGCGGGGTGTCGCGGACCAGGTCGAGCACGAGCTCCGGGTCCGGCTTCTCGACGTTGATCGTCGGCGGGGCCTGGCGGTCGTGCACCGCGAGCACCGAGAACACGGTCTCGAGCGCGCCGGCGCCGCCGAGCAGGTGGCCGGTCATCGACTTGGTGGCGGACAGCGCGACCTGGTCGGCGTCGGAGCCGAGGGTCTCGCGGACGCCGCGGGCCTCGATGAGGTCGCCGACGACGGTCGAGGTGGCGTGCGCGTTGACGTGCTTGACGTCGGCGGTGCCGATGCCGGCGTCCGTCATGGCCATCCGCATCGCGGCGATCTGGCCGCGGCCCGTCGGCTCCGGGGAGGTGATGTGGTAGCCGTCCGACGACAGGCCGACGCCGGCGACGGCCGCGTAGACCTTCGCGCCGCGGGCCCGGGCGTGCTCCTCGGACTCCAGGACGACGATGCCGGAGCCCTCGCCGATCACGAAGCCGTCGCGGTCGACGTCGTAGGGGCGCGAGGCGCGCGCCGGGTCGTCGGTGCGGGTGGACAGCGTGCGGGACGCGGCGAACGCGGCCATCGGCATCGGGTGGATGGTGGCCTCGGTGCCGCCGGCGATCACGACGTCGGCGCGGCCGGTGCGGATCATCTCGACGCCGTAGCCGATCGCCTCGGCGCCGGACGCGCAGGCCGACACCAGGGCGTGCGCCCCGGCGCGGGCGCCGAACTCCAGCTCGACGTACGCGGACGGCGAGTTCGGCATGAGCATGGGGACGGTCATCGGCAGGACGCGGCGGGCGCCCTTCTCGCGCAGGGTGTCCCACGCGTCGAGGGTGGTCCAGATGCCGCCGATGCCGGAGGACACGACGACGCCGAGCCGCTCGGGGTCGACCTCGGGGGCGCCGGCGTCGGACCACGCCTCGCGGGACGCGATGATCGCGTACTGCGCCGAGGGGTCCATCTTCTTCATCTCGGGCCGGGGGAGGACCTCCTCCGGCCGGACCGCGAGCGTGGCGGCGAAGTCGACCGGCAGGCCGTACGTCTCGGCCCAGTCGTTGTCCAGGGTGCGCGCGCCCGACGTGCCGGCCAGGGCGGCCTGCCAGGTGGTGGGGACGTCCCCGCCGAGCGGGGTCGTGGCGCCGAGGCCGGTGACGACGACTCGCGTGCTCATGAGGTGCTCCTGGGGTGTCGGGTGCGGCTGGTGGTGCGGGGGTGGGGGGGGGGGGGGGGGGGGGGGGGGAGGGGGGGGGGGGGGGGGGGGGGGGGGGGGGGGGGGGGGGGGGGGGGGGGG
>NZ_JBYTEP010000033.1:0-48155 GCF_058792015.1 Cellulomonas sp. EB106-03-03-XG116 | reverse complement strand
CGCGCCCCCCCCCCCCCCCCCCCCCCCCCCCCCCGGACCCGTCAGGCGCGGCCCGTGAGCACCCGCGCCTCGGCCACCAGGTAGATCGACCCGGTCACGAGGACGGCCGCGCCGCGCTCCACCTCGCGCTCGGCGAGGTCGGCCGCCAGGGTCACGGCCTCGTCCAGCCGCTCCCGGACGTGCACCCGGTCCTCGCCGAACACGTCGACGGCGATCTCGGCCAGGTCGTCGACCTCCATCGCCCGCGGGTTGGACGCCCGCGTCACGACGACCTCGGCCAGGTACGGCTCCAGCACCGCGAGGATCGCCTCGGGGTCCTTGTCCGCCATCGCGCCGACGACGCCGACGATCCGCTGGAACGCGAACGCCTCCTCGACCGCCGCGACCAGCGCCTCCGCGCCCGCGGGGTTGTGCGCGCCGTCGACCAGGACGGTCGGGCTGGACCGGACCAGCTCCAGGCGGCCCGGCGAGTCGACGTCGGCGAACGCCACCTCGACGACCGACCCGTCCAGCGCCCCGCCGCCCGCGATCAGCGCCTCGACGGCCGCGAGCGCCGCGAGCGCGTTGTGCGCCTGGTGCTCCCCGTGCAGCGGCAGGAACACGTCCGTGTAGACGCCGCCGGTGCCGCGCAGCGTGAGCAGCTGCCCGCCCACCGCGACCTGCCGGTCCACCACGTCGATGTCGACGCCCTCGCGGACCACCCGCGCCCCGTGCTCGGCCGCGGCGTGCAGGATGACGCCCTCGGCGTCCTCCTGCTGCGTCGACAGCACGAGGGTGGCGCCGTCCTTGACGATCCCGGACTTCTCCCCCGCGATCTCGACGAGAGTGTGCCCGAGCCACCGCTCGTGGTCGTAGGCGACCGGCGTGATGACCGCGACCTCGCCGTCGGCGACGTTCGTCGCGTCCCAGCGTCCGCCCATGCCGACCTCGACCACCGCGACGTCCACCGGCGCGTCCGCGAACGCCGCGAACGCCATGACCGTGAACACCTCGAAGAAGCTCAGCCGCGGCCGGCCGGCCTCCTGCTCCCGGACGTCGACCATGTGCACGTACGGCGCGACGTCCTGCCAGGTGGCGACGAACGCCTCGTCGGAGATCGGCTCCCCGTCGATGGCGATGCGCTCGGTCACCCGGTGCAGGTGCGGGCTGGTGAACCGGCCCGTGCGCAGCCCGTGCTCGCGCACCAGCCGCTCGACCATGCGCGCGGTCGACGTCTTGCCGTTCGTGCCCGTGAGGTGCACGACCCGGTACGCCTTCTGCGGGTCCCCGAGCAGCTCGCACACCGCCGCGACCCGGTCGAGGGTCGGGTCGATGTCGTGCTCGGGCGCGCGCTCGAGGATGCCGGCGTACACCTCGTCGGCGGCGCGGCGGGCCGCCGCGGCGGCCTCGTCGCGCTGGTGGTCCGCTCCCCCGCGGCCCTTCGCGGCGGCCATCAGGCGGCCACCCGCTCGACGCCGACGGTGAGCTCGGAGCCCGAGTCCTCGACGACCACCTCCGTGGCCAGCGTCTCCCGCGCGATGAACTCCCGGTGCGCGTCGACCGCCGCGCGGTGCTCCGCCGGGACGCCCAGCGTGAGCCGGATCCGGTCGGTGACCACGAGGTCGGCCGCCTTGCGGGCGTCCTGCACCGCGCGGACCACGTCGCGGGCGTAGCCCTCGGCGAGCAGCGCCTCGTCCAGCGCCAGGTCGAGGACCACGAACCCGCCCGAGGGCAGCACGCCCGCCGCCAGCGTCGGGGCCTCGCCCTCGGCCGTCGTGACGTCGATCGTGGTCGTCAGCTCGTACTCAGACGGCTGCATCGGGACGTCGCCGTCGTCGGTGCGCACGACCACCGTGCCCTCGGCGTCGGTCGACCAGTCCCCGGCCTTCGCGGCGCGGATCACCGCCTGGACGCCCCGGCCCAGGCGCGGGCCGGCGGCGCGGGCGTTCACCGCGAGGTTGCTCCGGACCGCGACGCCGCCGGCGGCGGCCTCCTCGACCGTCGAGAGCGCGACGTGCTTGACGTTGAGCTCGGCCGCGAGCAGGTCCGCGAACGGGGCCAGCGCCCCGGGCGTCGCCGTGGCGACCCGCAGCTCGTTCAGCGGCTGGCGGACGCGCAGGCCGTTGGCCTTGCGCAGCGCCAGCGCCGCCGACACCGCCTCCCGGACGCCGTCGACCGCGGCGACCAGGTCGTCGTCGGCCGCGAGCGCCCGGTCGTCCGCCGAGCCGTCACCCAGGGTCGGCCAGTCGGTCAGGTGCACCGAGCGGTCGCCGGTCAGGCCGCGCCACACCTCCTCGGAGAGCAGCGGGGCCAGCGGCGCCATGACGCGGGTCAGCGTCTCGAGCGAGGTCCACAGCGTGTCGAACGCCGCGGCGTCCTCCGACCAGAACCGGTCGCGCTGCGTGCGGACGTACCAGTTGGTCAGCAGGTCCAGGTGCACCCGGACGGTCTCGCAGGCGCCCGGCACGTCGTACGCGTCGAGCTGCGCGGTCACGGTCTCGACGAGCTTCCGGGTCCGGGCGAGCACGTACCGGTCCATGGTGGTGACCGGGGTGTCGGGCGTGACCCGGCCGGCGGTGAGGCCGGTCCCGTCGTTCGCCGCGTTGGCGTACAGCGCGAAGAAGTACCAGGTGCTCCACAGCGGGAGCAGCACCTGGCGGACCTCCGAGCGGATGCCCTCCTCGGTGACGACCAGGTTGCCGCCGCGCAGGATCGGCGACGCCATGAGGAACCAGCGCATCGCGTCCGAGCCGTCGCGGTCGAACACCTCGTTCACGTCCGGGTAGTTCCGCAGCGACTTGCTCATCTTCCGGCCGTCCGAGCCCAGCACGATGCCGTGCGAGACGGACGTGCGGAACGCCGGGCGGTCGAACAGCGCCGTCGCCAGCACGTGCAGCAGGTAGAACCAGCCGCGGGTCTGCCCGATGTACTCGGTGATGAAGTCGCCCGGGTAGTGGTGCTCGAACCAGTCGGCGTTCTCGAACGGGTAGTGCACCTGGGCGAACGGCATCGACCCGGAGTCGAACCACACGTCCAGCACGTCCGGGATCCGGCGCATGGTGCTCTGCCCGGTCGGGTCGTCCGGGTTCGGGCGGGTCAGCTCGTCGATGAACGGCCGGTGCAGGTCGGGCTCGCCGGCGTCGTTCAGCGGCAGCCGGCCGAAGTCGGCCTCCAGCTCGGCGAACGAGCCGTAGACGTCGATGCGCGGGTGCGCCGGGTCGTCACTCACCCACACCGGGATCGGCGTGCCCCAGTACCGGTTCCGGGACACCGACCAGTCGCGGGCGTTCGCGAGCCAGTTGCCGAACTGGCCGTCCTGGATGTGCTCCGGCACCCAGGAGATGTCCTGGTTGAGCTCCACCATCCGGTCCCGGAACGCGGTCACCTTCACGAACCAGGACGACACGGCCTTGTAGATCAGCGGGTTCCGGCAGCGCCAGCAGTGCGGGTACGAGTGCACGTACGACGCCTGGCGCAGCAGCCGGCCGTCGGCGCGCAGCCGCTGGGTGATCGGCTTGTTCGCCTCGAAGACCTGCTGGCCCTCGAAGTCGGGCACGAGGGACGTGAACTTCCCGCCCTCGTCGACGCTCAGCACCGTCGGGATGCCGACGGCCTCGCAGGTCTCCTGGTCGACCTCGCCGTACGCCGGGGCCTGGTGCACCACACCGGTGCCGTCCTCGGTCGTGACGTAGTCGGCGAGCAGGATCTGGAAGCCGTGCTCGGCCATGCCCGGCTGGTCCGCCAGGTAGTCGAACAGCCGCTCGTACCGGACGCCGGCCAGGTCGGCGCCGCGCACCTCGCGGGTCACGGCGGCGAGCGCGTCGTCGGCGGAGTCGTAGCCGAGGTCCTTGGCGTAGCCCTTGACGAGGTCGCGGGCGAGCAGGAACGCGCCGGCGGTGGCGCTGGTGCCGTTCGGGCCCGCCGGGACCACCGCGTAGGTGACCTCGGGGCCGACCGCGAGCGCCGAGTTGGTCGGCAGGGTCCAGGGCGTGGTCGTCCAGGCGAGGGCGGCGACGCCGTCGAGGCCGAGCTCGGCCGTACGCTCGCCGGTCAGCGGGAACGTGACGGTCACCGTCTGGTCCTGGACGTCCTTGTAGACGTCGTCGTCCATCCGCAGCTCGTGGTTCGACAGCGGCGTCTGGTCGTTCCAGCAGTACGGCAGCACGCGGTAGCCCTCGTACGCCCAGCCCTTGTCGTAGAGCTGCTTGAACGCCCAGATCACCGACTCCATGAACGTCGGGTCGAGCGTCTTGTAGTCGTGCTCGAAGTCCACCCAGCGCGCCTGGCGCGTCACGTACACCTGCCACTCGTCGGTGTACCGCAGCACCGACGTCCGGCAGGCGTCGTTGAACGCCTTGATGCCCATCTCCTCGATCTGCGCCTTGTCGGTGATGCCGAGGATCCGCTCCGCCTCGAGCTCCGCCGGCAGGCCGTGCGTGTCCCAGCCGAACCGGCGCTCGACGCGGCGGCCCCGCTGCGTCTGGTACCGGCCGACGATGTCCTTGGCGTACCCGGTCAGCAGGTGGCCGTAGTGCGGCAGCCCGTTCGCGAACGGCGGCCCGTCGTAGAACACGAACTCGTTGGCGCCGTCGGTGCCGGCGTCACGGGCGTCGATCGACGCCTGGAACGTGCCGTCGGACTCCCAGTACGCGAGGACGTCCTTCTCCAGCGCCGGCAGGTCCGGGGACGCGGGCAGGCCGAAGGACGCGCCGGGCGCGACGGGGGCGGCGTGCTTGCCGCTCGGGGTGCGGTGCAGCGGATAGGCCATGGCGGATGGCGCTCCTGGTGGTCGGCGGGCCCGGGGGCTCGCGGTGCGGTGGCGGATCCACGGGGACGACGCCCGCCCGGCTCTCGCCCGGTGCGCACCGCGGTACCACCCCGCTTGCCGATCGCCGGGTCCCGCCGGGGGCGGGGTCGGCGCGCGACCACTCTTCGCTGCGGCTGTGACGGGCCTGCCCCGTCCGGGTCTACTGGGGGCGCGTCGCGTGCGTGCTGCGGCTCGCCCTGTTCTTCCGGAGGCTCCCCGGTGATGGCCGGATCGGTGCCTGTGGGGACGAGTGTAGCGAGGGCGTCCAGGGGGTGCGCAGCCGCTCTCCCGCACGGCCCGGTTGCGATCGAGCGGCGCGTCGTCGCGCCTGCTGATCACTCGCCGACTGCCGAGAACGGTCCCGTGAGGAACAGCTCGATCGGGAGGACGTCCGGGTCATCCGGGCACGGATCGATCAGCAGCCGGGTCCAGTCGGGCTCCCCGAGGTAGTAGGCCGCGTCCACTCCGATCTCGTCCTCCTCGATGGTCACGACGAAGCTCGC
Organism: Cellulomonas sp. EB106-03-03-XG116; assembly: GCF_058792015.1. Taxonomy (NCBI): domain Bacteria; kingdom Bacillati; phylum Actinomycetota; class Actinomycetes; order Micrococcales; family Cellulomonadaceae; genus Cellulomonas; species Cellulomonas sp. EB106-03-03-XG116. The sequence continues at coordinate 42,866 of NZ_JBYTEP010000033.1, read as the reverse complement.
GTAGCCGTCCCACTCCCACTGCGCTCGTCCCGACAGCCGTTCACCCTCGGGCACACCCGTGTCGCAGGAGACGTCGCCCACGAGCATGTCGGTCACCTCGGCGCGACCGTCCTCGTCGAGAGTGAGGGATGTGCCGTCCTTCTGCCAGGTCAGCGGCAGCGTCCAGTCGGGCTCACCCGTTCCCGTCGTGCACCCGGCGAGGGCTGCGAGCGACGCCGCGCAGCAGATGACTCGCACCCTTCGCCTCATCGAACGCGACCCGCTGCCCGCAGCTCGCTCTGGACCGCGTCGCTGTTGAACCACGAGACAAACTGATCCTGGGTCATGCCTTGAGGATAGGAGTCGACGAGTTCATAGCCAAGGCGTGTCGCGATGTCGTCAGCCGTTGCCTTTGCGCCAGATCCCGGCTGGTTTGCCGCCGCGGTGGCGTTTTCGAGCGACAGCCCGAAATTGTGAGCCATCGCTCCGTAGGCGATGTTGCCGAAGACGTCGTAGTAGACCTCTTCCCCGGCGTCGGTCTCAAACCACCCATGCTTTTCGGATTGCACATCGAACTCAACCCTGAGGTACTCTTTCGCGTCCCACGTGGACCGTGGCTCAAAAAGAGCTCTCATGCGAAGCAGCATCGAAGCAACTCCGCCACCTTCGAAACTCGTTCCCACATTCCATGCGAGCCCGAAGCCGTGTACGTAATCTCCACTCTGAACCGCCATGGCCTGCGTGGTCATGTCGTTCAAGAGACTCGGGTTCGATCTTCCGACCCTGGAAAAGGTCTGGCCGTCGGGGCTGGACATCCATCTATCCATGAGGCGATACGTCGATTTTGCCGCCTGCGTCGCGTACCGAGGACGAGACTTGGGCATGCGCGCCGGATTTGCAAACGTGACTTTCGAATCCTCCCCACCCGACACACCCGGCCGCCAGTTCGCGGGATAGGCGGAGGATCGCCGCTTATTGCCCCAGTCACCGGCCTGGTTGCTTGCAAGCCCAGTGGGATCGGAGTACTTGACAGGATTGTTATTGCCATAGGAGTACGCGGCCCACTGCTGCGGCTCTCCTAGCTCCATGACAGGATCGACCGAGACAAATCGACCGGTGTCCGGTTCGTACATCCGCGCGCCGACCGATAGCAGCCCTGTCGAGTCGACGGGCCTGTCGAGGAATCCATGGTCGCCGGACCACGTGTCTGAACCCGGCCCACGGGTGGTGCCGTACGGGTCGAAGCGTCGCTTCGTGACCACCGCGGTGGCGTTCGCGATCGACAGCTCGGCTGTCCCGTGGGGGTCGTTCACCAGGCTCGATACCGTCGACGCCAGCTTGCCCGTGCGCACCGCCACGGTCTGCCCCCGGAACGAGTAGTACCGCATCGCGGTGACGGCGCTAGTCGCGGCCGTGAGCGTGACCTCCTGTCCACCGGGCAGGTAGACAGTCACGGTTCCGTTCTGCCTGCGGACGAGCCGCTCGCCGTCGGCCGTATACACATATGACGATTGCTCGCCGTCGACCGCCACGCCGGTCAGCCGCCCCTCGGCGTCCCACTCGAGCGTCTGCTCCGCCTCTCCCGCGAGCGCCCGCGACGTCGTGCTTCCCGTGGCGTCGTAGTCGTACGTCGAGGTCGCCGTGGTCCCGTCGGGCGCCGACGCCGTGATCGACTGCACCGCGTGCGGCAGCGCCGCGCCGGCGGTCGGGTAGGTGAACGTGCGGGTGGTGGACCCCTCGGCGGTGTGCTGGACGTCGGTCGCCCGGTTGCCCGCCAGGTCGAAGGTGTAGTCCGTCCAGTACGGCGCCGCGCCGCCGAGCGCCTCGACCGTCGGCGCCACGGCGCAGTTGGCGTCCGCGGGTGTCCAGGCCGACGCCAGACGATTGAGGCCGTCGTACGCGTAGCACTGGGCGTCGATGGCGTCGTTCGTCGGTCGGTCGACCGTCGACAGCGTGTTACCCGCCGCGTCGTAGGAGTACGTCAGGTCCATGGCGTTGCCGTCGACGCCCTGGTGGACGAGCCACGTCCTCGACAGGCGCTGCGTGCCGTACTCGTAGTCGTAGTTGAGGTAGTTCGCCGACGCGTTGCCCAGGTCCTGCTGCAGGAGCTGGCCGTACGACGAGTAGAGAGTGCCCGCGACGTAGACGCCCCAGCCGGCACCGCCCGTCATCCACTCGGGCTGGTTGGCCGCGTCGTAGTGGGTGGTGACCGTCTCCGCCGTGAGGTTGCCTGCCGCCGGCAGCTTCACCCCGACGGGCTGGCCGTCGACGGCGTAGGTGTACCCCGTGGTGTACGTGCCGGCGAGACCACCCTCGGCCGACGGCAGCGTGACCGACCTGCCCAGCGGCCGGTAGCCGTCGTCGTACCCCGTGACGGCCGTGACGTACGCGGCGGTCCCGACGTACCGGGTCGACGACGTGAGCTGACCCTTCGCGAGGGTGTCGTAGGTCCACTCGGCGAGCAGCGGACCGGTCGTCGAGTTCTGACGCTCCGACCGCTTCCGCCCGAGCGCGTCGTACGCGTACGTCAGCGTCACCCCTCGCGCGTCGGTCGTGGACAGGAGCTGGCCCGCGTCGTCGTAGGTGCTGGTGGTCGCGCCCTTGTCGGGGTCGACGGATCCCGTCTTCCTCCCTCGCAGGTCGTACGTCGACGTCCACGCGTTGCCCGCGGCGTCGCGGACCGTCGTCAGCCGACCCGCGCCGTCGTAGGCGTAGGTCGTCGCCTCGAACGTTCCCGTCGCGCTGTCCGCGAGGTACTGGCGCAGCTCGGTGGTCTGCCCCCGAGCGTCGCTGATCGTCGTGCGCGGGACGCCTCCCTGCGGTGGCACGACCGTGACCCGGTCACCGCCGTAGCTCGTGGTCGTGCGCCACCGCTCCTGCTCGCCGACGTCGGTGATCTGGACGGTCTGCCGCCCCGCACCGTCGTAGACGAACCGGGTGCGCGACGGCACGGCCTCGGTCGGCGCCACGAGCGTGGCGGCCGGCGCGCCGGTGGTGAACCACTGCCCGTTGCTGAACGCGACCAGGCCGCGGCTGTCGTAGACCGTGTCGGTCACGACCCGGCCCGCGGTATCGCGGGCCAGCGAGGGCGACTGCGTCTGCCGGGACCGGCCGAGGCCGTCGAACAGCTCGACAGTGGTCGCGTACGTCCCGGTCGCCGTCAGGGACGCGGTCGTGATCGCGTCGACTGCCGTCGCGGACACCGTGTACGCGTACGTCCGGTTGGCGGTCTGGGTCGCCTGCGGCCGACCCGGGAGCCAGACGGCCGTCGTCCGCCCGAGGGCGTCGTAGGTCGCCGAGGTGACCTTGCCGTTCGGGTCGGTCTCCTGCGTCGCCGCACCCCAGGCGGGGTTGACGGTCGTCGTGGTCGTCAGCGGGGTCGCCGACCCGGAGCCGTCCGGGTCCGGGGTGGTGACGACGGTCTTCGTCAGGGGGCCGCCGGTCGTCGGCGTGTAGGCCGTCGTGGTCGTCCGGTTGAGGGCGTCCGTGGAGGTCAGCGGCCGACCCTGGGCGTCGTACGTCGCGCGCGACTGCGTGACGTAGACGGGCGTGGCGCCGTCGTAGGAGGCGACGGCCTGAGTCGTGGTGACCAGGCCGCGCGTCGGGGCGACGCCGTAGACGCCACCGTCATACGACGTCCGCACGTCGCTGAGGACGTCGCCGGGACGTGACGTGGTGGCGCCGCAGGCGACACCGACCGTCTCGACGCGCTTCACGGTGGCGACGAGGTTCGCCGTCGCGTTCCGGACGTACTCGGTGCGGGTGCACCGGTCGTCCGCCGCCGTCGTGACGTCGCCCTGGTCGTCGACCTGCGTCGGCACGCCGTACGTCGGGTCGAACGTGGTGACGGTTCGCGTCGTGCGCCGGTCGCCCGGCAGCTCGGGCGCCGCGACCCGCGCCTCGCTCGTCTGCACGCCGACGAACCGCGCGGTCCTGCCGTCCGCGCCCGTGGCCGTAGGGCCGGAGACCCAGGGCGAGGTGAGCGCACCGGAGACCTCCGCGCCGCCCACGCCGTCGTAGGTGATCTCCTCGCGGACGAAGCCGTTGAGGTGGTCCTGGTCGGCGATGCCGTCCACCTGGACGCTGCGGGTACCGCCACCCGGGGCGCGGTCGCCGTCCATGCCGCGGAAGTACCGGTACCGGGTCAGCGACCGGCGCGGCTCGCTCGGGGCACCGGTGATGACGTCCACCGTGCCGTAGCCGCGCCACTGGTTCCACGTCCGCTGCCCGGCGGGCACCAGCGGGTTGTCGTCGTACCGCCACGCCGGGTCGCCGACGTACGAGTAGTGCGTCTCCGTCGCCGCGGACAGCGTGTCCTTCGCGTCGGCGACCACCGACTCCACCAGGTACTTGTGGAAGTACTCCGTGATGGGGCCACCCGTCCCCTCCGGGTACCAGGTGACGGGGAAGCAGCGCCGGGTGTTGCTGTCCGCCGACGCCGGCAGCGAGGCGGTGGTGCAGTCCTGCGGCGTGTAGTTGACCGACGTCGTGGAGCCCGACTCGCTGTCGATGGAGCTGATCCGGTACCGGTTCATGGGCGGGCCGGCGTCGCCGGTCCGGTCGACGCGGTTCGCCATCTGCACGCCGCGGATCACGACGTCCGGGAGCGTGATCGCGGTGCCGACCGTGCCCTTGTGCCCGATCCGCGACAGCCAGAGCGCGGCGTTGGTCGCGTCGCCCGGGTCCGGGAACGTCTGCGTCAGGGTCCAGGCGTCGACGTTCTGGTAGGTGGTGCCCGTCGTCAGGACGCGGGTCGTGACCGTGGTGAGGCGCTTGCGGGTGAAGAACGCGGGCGACATCTGCGTGGGGCACGTCGTCGTCGACGTGCAGATGAGGTCGAACGGCACGTCGGGCCACGACTTCGCGTTGGCCTTGGTGAGCTGCCCCGGGTCGCACGTGATCGACCCGGACGGGAGGCAGCGCTCGGCCACGGCGAAGTCCACGCGCTGCGGCGCGGCCGACGCGGTCTCCGAGCCGGCGCGCTGGCCGTAGTCGATCCGCGCGAGGTAGCCGCCGCGGGTGTACGTGGACACCGCGGTGTTGAGGTTGCGGCCGTAGCTGTTCGTCTCGGCGGCGTAGAAGTACGTCATCGAGTTGCCGGAGGTGTCCACGACGTACTCGAGGTTCCACCGCCACGCCTGGTTGCACCAGGACGACGCGAACGCCGTGGCGTAGCACGGGTCCGTCGGGTGGTTGCCGAACACCGGGACGGTCCACGCGGAGTTGAGCGCCGTGGTGTCCGTCGCCGAGCGACGGCCGCGGCCGAACACGTACTGGGTGCCGTCGGTCGCGGTGACCTTCCAGTACTCGCCGTCGTTGTCGCCGTTCCAGCCGCCGGTCAACCGCTCGACGCGCGTGCCGTCGTCCTGCTTCAGCCGCCAGCCGCCGGTGGCGGCGTCCTTGACGAGAGCCGACGCCGACCCCCCGAGCACCAGCGTGGCGTTGTCGGTCGACCAGCAGAGGTCGCCGGTCTTCCGCGTCGCGTTGTTGCCTCCGGACATGTCCTGCGAGCAGGGCACGTACGTGCGCTCGACGAAGCCCGGGCTCATGTCCCAGCCGTCACCGATCCAGGACGTCTGGTTGTTGGTCGACGCCACCCGGCCGTCGAGCGAGCCCGAGGAGTAGCTGAGCGCGAGGTCCGGCGCGGGGCCGGCGGCGACCGGGGGCACCCGCAGCGGGTACGACCACGCGAAGTCGCCGGTCTGCTCGGACACCTGCCAGCTCGCCGACGGCGACAGCGGGGTCGCCGACCAGTTCCCCGTCGACCCCTGGGCCGCGGCCGTGACCGCCATGACGCCGAACGAGGTCGGCGCCACCCTTGCGCTCACGGTGTCCGCGACCGGGTCGTTCGTCGACTCGACGGGCGTCTGCGTGCGGCACCGCGCTACGTCCGGGGTCGTCACGGCGCAGTCGGGAAGACGCACGAGCCGCAGGCGGGACGACCAGTCGCCGCCGAAGGCCCCCGCGAAGTCCGCGTAGTCGACGGTCAGGTCCACGGCGCCGTCACCGGAGCGCTGGTCCGCGTCACCGACCTGCAGGAGCACTCCCGTCAACCCCACCGCGGCAGCGGCGTCCTGGCCGAGGACCTCCACGTCGACCGCGGAGGCCTTCGAGGAGGAGGACCTCGACCCGACGGCCTCGGCCGCGCGCGCCCGGACCGTCCCCTCCGACGTCCGGGCCCAACCGCGCGACAACCGGCCCGTGGCCGAGCGGTCCACCGACACGGTGGAGGGCTCCGGCCACGCGACATCGGCCGGAGCCACGGCCTCCATCGGGGGTGACTGCCCCTCGTCCGGCTCGAGCTCCACGCTGGCGAGCGGATCGGTCGCCTCCCGCTCGGGTGCGGCCTCGGCGCTCTGCGCGCGTCGCTCGTCGTCGCTCGGGAGCGTCTCCCCCGCCGCCTGGGCGGCCGGCATCCCGCTGGCCAGCAGCGTGAGCACGGCGACGGCGACGGTGGCACGGCGACCCAGCGCCGACGGACGCGCAACGATCATGGACGGACCTCTTCCCAGCGGGGCGTGGGCTGCGCGCCGACCGATCACGGCGTCACCACGACGGTGTCGTCGAACGTGCGGTGGCAGGCACGGCGCAGCTGGTTCGCGTCCGCGGGACCGTCGAGCACCTGCACGTCCGCGACCGCACCGGCCCACGGGGCAGATCCGAGCTGCTGGCTCTGGCCGACGCGCAGGGCGCCGGCCGAGTTCCACTCCGCCCGGAACGCGGCTCCGTCGAGACGGTCGACCTCCGTGGCGCCGTCGAGCGAGCAGACGTACAGCCCGATCGTGCTCCCGCGCTCGTCGTACACACCGGCCACGTACACCCAGTCACCGACGCCGGTCAGGGCGGACGAGGTCACCTTGGTCTCCGCCGCGTTCGCCGCGCCCGTCGCGCGCATCGAGAAGGACCAGCACTCGGCCGCCCCGTCCTCGCAGCCGCCGTCGGCGCGGTAGCCGAGCTCGAACCCGCTCGCCGCGGCGCCGTCCTGGCTCACGATGGTCGCGCGCGACCCGGCGGGGCTCTGGTCCAGCCGGACCGTGGCGCCGACGGTGAAGCCCATCTGCGTCGCGAGCACCGGCCCGCTGGAGGCAGCGCCGTCCTCGGGCGAGTCGAGCAGCAGCGCCCTGTCGGTGCTCGTCGGGTCGAAGTCCACGAGCGGACCGTCCGTCCACCCGGTGGTCCCGGTCATCGCGAGCGGGTACCGGTTGCCGAACCCGCTCGAGTCGGTCGCGACGATCCCCTCACCGTCGTCGAGCGACCACCGGGCGTTCGCCGTGGGGATCGTGACGTTGAAGGTGTACAGCGTGACGCCGCTGACGTTTCCGGCTCGGTCGACCGCCTGGAGCCGCAGCGTCTGCGTGCCCGTGCCCGTCGGCGTGAACGCGACCGTGGGCGCCGCCCCGCTCGCGGTCTGGGCGAGCGCGGTGTTGTTGAACGAGTACTTGTAGCTGAGGACGTCCGTCGAGGCGCTCGCGAACGTGAAGGCACCCGCCTGGCCGATGCCGCCGGACCAGGCGCCCTCGGGGTAGACCGCCGGGTACGACGCCGTGGCCCTCACCGGGGCGACTGTCGGTGCGTCCGGGGCCGTCGTATCCACCCCGAAGCTGCAGGACGCGACCGCGCTCGTGAGACCCTGCGGATCCTGCGCATTCACGCGCATCTGGTACGTGGCGTTCTTCGAGAGCGTGACGGTGACGGCCTGCGTGTGCTCCGCCCCCGACGCCTTGGCAGTCGTGAGGCCGGGGTTGAAGACGGCGGTCGCGCCGGAGTACAGGTCGAAGTTCGCCTGCACGTTGCCGCCATCGGGATCCGCGACCACCGCACGGAGGGTCGGCGTCGCCGAGTTCATCCAGACGACCGTGCTCCCGCAGGCCTTCGTCACGGAACCGGCGGTGACACGCAGCGTCGTCGGCGTGGTCGGCGGACGGTTGTAGACGACCCAGAACTCCGCGTCGTTCTGGAACCGCTTCCAGTAGGCCATCGACGACTCGTCCGCCGCCAGGCCGACCGACCCCTGGGCCGTGTTGGCGTCGGCGATCGCCCGCGCCTGCGGCGTGGCGTCGAACTCGATGCGCCGCACCGGCTGACCGGCACAGCTCGACTTGGCCGCGAACGTCTGCGTGCTCATCGGCTCCCAGAGCGAGCCGCCCGGCCACCCGGTCCCGGAGCTGAAGTCCCCCGTCCGGTACAGCGTGACCGGGCGCGCCGTGCAGTCGTACGAGTGCGTCGCCACCGCCGTGAACGTCGCCGACACGATCTGGTTCGCGTTCAGGGAGCCGATGGTCCCGAGGCCGGTGAAGGTCCACAGGAGCCGGCTCTTGAACGTGGCCGAACAGGTCGTCGACGTAGCCCGGTTGCAGAGCCCGACTCCCTCGTCCGGCGCGAACGCGTACTTCGCGCCGAAGACGTCGCGGACCGCGGTCCACTGGTTGCGCGACCCCGTGACCGACGGGTCGATGTACACCGGCCACACGGTGTCGGCACCGGTGAGGAGCTCCGCATCGGGAACGATCGTCACGCCGTCGTCCGACACCTCGGCCGGCATCCACGCCACCGCGTCGCCTGCGGTCGGCCCGGCGACCGGATCGGTGTTCGTCACGCCCGCCGCGTCGGCGGGGGCCGCACCACGGAGCGACGCATCGGCGAGGCCCCGCCGCGCGAACGGCTGCGAGACCGGCGCGTCGGAGGACGAGTCCCACATCGCGGGAGTCGGGCTCGAGAAGATGACCTGGCCGGAGCCGTCGGTGGCCACGAAGCCGCCGCTCTCGGCAGCGACCTCGAGCCCGTCGCTCACCTCGACCGGGAACGTCAGCTCGGCGATCCGGGGGTCGGCGGCGGCCTGCGGCGACGCGACCCTCAGGACCTCGGAGAAGCCTGTCGCGTCGGCGTTCACGGTCACGAGCAGGTCCACCCCCGGCAGCACGTCCGCATAGGTGATCCGGGCGCCGTCCACGGTCGGGGCAGGCAGCTCGACCGGGACGTCGAACGTGAGCTCGTGACCGTCCCGGCCGAGGCGCGCCAGGGGCGCGCCGGCGGTGCCGTCGCTGAACGTCATCGCGGTGACCGGCGCGGCGACGACGAGCCCGTCCTCGCCCGGGACCACGGCATTGTCGATGTCGGCCCACTCACCCCCGACCTCGGTACGGACCGCGGTGGCGGAGCTGACCCACCGCATGGTGCCGTCACCCTGCGCGATGAGGGTGTCCCAGGGCGTGCGCGCGTCGAGTACCTCGACCTCGGACGAGCACGCGGTCGCGACCGCCGCGGCATCCGCCTCGGCGTCCGTCGCGGAGACGCAGTCGACCACGCCGGAGGGCGCCGGGCCCTCGACATCCGCAACGGCCGCTCCGGACGGCAGCAGGCCGATCGCGAGCGCGACGGCCGCGAGCGCCGCCAGACGGCGAGACGGCACGAAGGAGCAGGTCAAGCGCACACTTCCCCCTAGGACGAGGGGCGCCCGACGCCCCGGTGGCGGGAACGTACAGCGGACGCACAGGCGGTGTCCGGGGTTTCGAAGTTCACCCCCTCGTTCGGCCGCATGTGATCGATGTCACATTGGCGCTCGACGGGGCGCGGGGGTAGAAGCCGCGCCTTCCGGGCCGAACCGACGCCCTCACGCTCAGGCATCGCCCGCCGCACGCGCCCGGATCGCCCGGGCAACCGGGCTCTCCGGCCTTGCATGCGGGACGCCGCCCGGTCCAGCGTCGTGCCAGCCGAGGCGCACGGCCTCCCCGTCACGGAGGGCGCGACATGACCACGCACGACACCTCGCCCGCGCCAACCGCCCGCTCGCCCGGCGCCGGCGCAGGGCGGCACCAGGGGGCCGGGCGCCTGCGCCGTCGTCGACGGCCGCCACCGTCTTCGTGGTCGTACGCGCGGCCCTGCGAGCGCGGAGACGGCGTCCGCACCCTCCTACTGGGGGACGTCGTAGACGAGGAACTTCATCTCGACCGGGTCGCCTGGCGGGGCGACGACGACCACTTCTCTCGTCGGCTGGTCACGATCGAGAGGCTGCCCCCGGTGCTTCCGTCACGTGGGATCGCGCACCGAGCATGTCGGCCACCGGGAGAGATCGCGTTCTCCACCGTACTGATCGTGCCGGAGGAGATGCCCGTCTGCTCACGGTTGACCAACGCCTCCGCGTCGGCACGAGGCAGCGGGGTGCGCACCGCGGTCTGGTACACGACGCCTAGCTGCCCTCCGGCGAGCCCGGGCTGTGTCCGGCTCGGATCCGATCGACGGACTCGAGCCAGTCCTGCCACACCGCCGGGTCCGTCGACCTGCCGTCCGCGGCCGGCTGCATGTCGCCGAGGAGGTCTCGAAGATCGTTTCCCGCCCTGCCTGCGTACGAGGCGAGGTAGTCGGCCATCGCCAGGTAGGCCTCGTGCTCGGTCACGGCACCTCCCTCTCGCGCGCCGATCAAGCGCGCAGCGCCCGAGCGCTCCAGGGCGCCCCGAAGCAGTCCCGCACTCCGCACGAGGTCGGTCTCGTCGACCCCGCGGAGGTCGACGACCGACCCGCGTGCGTGCGGGGACATCGATCCGCCCTCGGGGATGGGGACGTCGGCCAGCGTCGCCCGGACGTACGTCAGCACCCCGACGACGAAGTTGCTCCAGTCCGGGAGCTGCAACCGGCCCATCTCTTGCGGAAACGCTGCCACCCAGTCCGCGGACCACGCGTCGATCATCCGGGAGAAGATCAGAGAGGCGATCTCTCCGGTCTCATCCGGGCAGGACCCGACGCCCGGCTCCCACCAGAGCGAGACGCCACCGTGCGGCTCGCCCTCGCCCGGCGGTGCGGCAGACACGCTCAGTCCTGCAGCCAGCTGCCCGACCGCGTTCACCGAGAGGCGGAATGTCGAGGCCTGTTCCTGAGGACGGTGGGCGAGGACGTCCGAGACGATCTCGCTCGGAGACATCCCCGAACCTGGGTCGCGGCCTGGCCTGGCCCATGTGGACAGAGCGGGCAGCACGTCCGCGACGACCCCCAGGAGCCCCTCCGCAGCCGCGAGGAGCGCCGTGGGGTCGTCCCACCTCGCCGCCCAGCCTGCGCGGACGTAGACCCGGTGACCCCCGAACGCCGTCACAGCGCACTCCTGCCTCGACACCGCTGCGACGGTCTGCCCGTGCGCGCCTCCTGAGGGTAGCCGCGCGCGTGCGGCGGCTCTCCCCTTCCGCCGCGGACTCCCCCAAATGGCCGGATCGGTGCCGCCTCGGTGGTCCCGCGAGGGCGGCAGTCGGCCCGTGACCGGCGGCTGCGCCGACCAGGGGAACGTGATCCACCGGTCCGTCCGGCGCCACACGGAGTCCGGGAGGACGCGCCGGGAGGCGGAGGGCGCGCACGCGCGCGCCGGGCACGCCCACCCCGATCGCCCGGCGACCCGGGCTCCCCGCCCTTCCGCCCGGGACGTGCCCTGGCCGAGCGTCGTACCCGGCGGAGGCACCGGGCCTCCCCCTCACGAAAGGGCTGGACATGACCACGCACGACACATCGCCCACGACGGCCCCGGCGTCGGCCGCGGCCACCCGGGTGCGCCCCCAGCCACGCGGCTGGGCGCTCGCCGGCATCGCCGCCGGGCTGACCGGCCTGGTCGGCATCCAGGCCTCCATGGCGCTGGGCGTGAACTGGGAGCAGACCGCCGGCGACGCGGACGCGATCATCGCGGACCTGTCCGGGCGTACCGGCGCGCTCCTGGTGTTCCACACGGCGACGATCGTCTCGGCGCTTCTGGCGGTCGTGTTCGCCGCCGGCCTCTCGCGGCGGCTGTCCCAGCAGGCGCCCGCCGGGAGCCTGCTGCCGCCGGTCGCGGGCGCGGGGCTGCTGCTGGTGGCGGTGGCCGGGCTGCTCGGGTCCGGGCTGGACACGCAGTTCATGTTCGGGTTCGCCGACGTCGACCTGATCGTCCCGGAGTCGGGCGCGTTCTTCAGCGACTGGATCGCGACCATCCCGTGGCTGTGGGTCGGGGCGGGGCTGTCCGGGGTGGCGGTGGCGGTCGCGGCGCTCCGGCACGCGGCGGCGCCGCGCTGGCTCGGCTGGGTGGGCGCGGTGCTCGGCGGGCTGACGCTGCTGCTCGGCATCTCCCCGCTGCAGTACATGGCCGGGTTCACCGGGCCGCTCTGGCTGCTGGTCACGGCGATCGGCTTCGCGGTGGGCGACCGGCGGTGATCATCGGCTTTGTGCCCGAACCCTCCCGTTCTGCGGTGGTATGCCCCTACGGTGACGCCATGGACCGGGAGGGTTCGGGCGCGCGCGACCAGGGACGCGACGGGGTGCCCCGGGTGGCGCTCGCGATCGCCCTGGTCGCCTGGCTGCTCGCCGGGACCGCCGCCGTGCTGCACGTCGCCGCCGAGGGCGGGATGACCGCAGGGGACCTGCTGTTCACCGCGGTCGACGTCACCGTGGCGGCCGTCTACGGCACCGTCGGCGCGGTCATCCTGTCCCGGCGCCGGCACCCCGTCGGGTGGTTGGTCGCGCTGACGGGCGTCGCGGGCGGGGTGTCGGCGGTCGGCGGCGCCTGGGGGGTCTTCGCGGCCACCCGGCCCGGCGCCCCCGCCCTCGACTGGCTGACGGGCGCCTTCGGCTGGGTGTGGGTGCCCGGCACCGTCGCGCTGTTCACGGTGGTGCCGTGGCTGGCCCGCGACCGGCGGCTCGGGCCGGTGGCCTGGGCCGGCGTCGCGCTGGGGACCGGCTCGGCCCTGCTGCTCACCGGGACCCGGCTGCTCACGCCGATGTCGGACGCGCGGGGGGCGATCGCGCTGGTCGTGGTCGCCGGGCTGCTCACCGCGGCCGCGACGTGGTGGCGGTACCGCCGCGGGCCGGCTGCCGAGCGCCGCGGGCTGGGGCTGCTCGCCGCCGCCACCGCGATCATGGCGCTGTCGTTCGTGCCGCTGCTGCTCGCCGACCCCGGGCCCGCGGCGTTCCTCGTCGTGCCGGTGAGCCACCTGGTCTGCCAGGCGCTGTTCCCGGCGGCGCTGCTGGTGACGGTGCTGCGCAACCGCCTGTGGGGGCTCGACCTGGCGATCAGCCGGGCGACGGTCGCCGCGCTGCTGACGCTCACCCTCGCCGGCGTGTACGCGCTGGTCACCGCGGGGGTGTCGGCGCTCGCGGGCACCACGACCCCGGGCGCGCAGGTGGCCGCGGCCGTCGGAGTCGTGCTGCTGCTCCAGCCCGTGCGCGGCTGGCTCCAGACCCGCGTGCGCCACCTGGTGTACGGCGAGGCCACCGACCCCGGGCGGGCGGCGCTGCTCCTGGGCCGGAGCCTGACCACGCCGGGCGGGTCCGCCGACCTCCTGGCCGGGCTGGCGGCGGCCGTCGGCGAGTCGCTCCGGCTGGAGTCCGTCCGCCTGGCGACCCGGGGCGCCGACCCGGTCGCCGCCTCCTGGGGGGCGCCCACCTCCGAGCCGGTCCGCGTGCCGGTCGAGCGCGCCGGCGACCTCGTCGGCGACCTGGCCGTCACCGCCCCGCCCGGCGAGCGGCTGGACGCCCGGAGCCGCACCGCCCTCGACCAGCTCGCACCCGTCGTCGCGGCCGGCCTGGCGCTCGCGACCGGGGCCCGGGACCTGGAGCGCGCCCGGGACGCCGCGACGTCGGCCCGGCTGCGCGAGCGCCGCGCGGTGCGGCGGGAGCTGCACGACGGGCTCGGCCCGTGGTTGTCGGGGATGCGCCTCGGGCTTCAGGGGGCGGTCAACCTGCTCGACGGCGGCCGACCCGACGACGTCGAGGCGGCACGCGCCGCGCTCACCGCGCTGCGGGACGAGGCCGAGCGCCGGGTCGAGGACGTCCGGGACCTCGCCCGCGGGCTGCTGCCGCCGGTCCTCGACGAGCAGGGCCTCGGGCCGGCGCTCGACGACCTGGTCCGGCGGCTCGGGCGCGAGGGGTTCGCGGTCGAGGTCGCCGGGGACGACCCCGGGGCGCTCGACCCCGTCGTGGCGGCCGCGGCGTACGGGGTGCTCAGCGAGGCGGCGCGCAACGCGCAGCGGCACTCCGGGGCCGCCGGCTGCCGGATCGCCGTGCGCCGGACCGCGGACCGGCTGGACGTGCGGTGCACGGACGCGGGGCGCGGGCCGGGACCGGCCGCCGGGTCCGCGCGGTCGGGCGACGCCGTCGGCGTGGGCACCCGCTCGATGCGGGAGCGGGCGGAGGAGCTGGGCGGTCGGTTCGAGGTGGCCGAGGCGGCGCCGGGGACGGTCGTGCGTGCGGTGCTGCCGCTGGTGCCGGGGGCGCTGGTGCCGGGGGCGCCGGTGCCGGGAGCGGGCGGGGTGCGCGCCGGGATGGGCGTCGGCGCCGAGTCCGACGCCGCCGAGGCGGTGCCGACGTGACGTTGCGGGTGGCGCTCGTGGACGACCACCCGGTGTTCCGGATCGGCATGGCGGCGCTGCTGGGCTCCCTCGCGGGTGTCGAGGTCGTCGGGACGGCGGCCGGGGCGACGGAGGCGCGTGCGCTCCTGATCCGCGACGGCGCGCCCGGAGCGGACGTCGTCGTCATGGACCTCGACCTCGGCGACGGGTCGGGGATCGACGTCACGCGGGAGGTCCTCGCCGCGCGGCCGGGGACCGCCGTGCTCGTCATGAGCATGCACGAGGACGACGACGCCGTGGTCGCCGCGGTCCGGGCGGGGGCGCGGGGGTACCTGGTGAAGTCCGCCCCGCCCGAGCAGGTCGAGCGCGCGGTCCGCGCCGTCGCCGCCGGGGAGATGATCCTCGGGCCGACGGTGGCGGAGCGGGCGATGGCCTACGTCCTCGGCGGGCGCTCGGCCGTCCGGGTGCCGTTCCCGCGGCTGACCGACCGCGAGCGCGAGGTGCTCGACCTGGTCGCCGGCGGGCACGACAACGTGGTCATCGCGCGACGGCTGGGGCTGTCGGCGAAGACGGTCCGGAACCACGTGGCGAACGTGCTCACCAAGCTGGAGGTGCCGGACCGGTCGGCGGCGATCGTGCGGGCGCGGGCCGAGGGCCTGGGCGGCGCGGGGGCGTCGACGGGCTGAGGCGCGGGGCCCCGGCCTGATCCCCACCCGATTGACGCGCCGCACCCCGATCGATCGGGTGGTTGCGCGACGATCGGGTGGGGTTCGGCGCGCAGCCCTCGGGGCTACGTCCCGCAGGCCTCGTCGAACAGCGCCACCGCCCGGGCGTCCCCGGCGAGCAGCGCCGCCGCGTGGCCCTCCTCCTCGACGAGCGTCGGGTAGCCCCAGACCGCGACGACCGGCTCGCCCCAGAGCGTCCGGCATCCGGCCCGCGCCCCGGAGTCCAGGGCGAACGCCCAGCCCGCGGGCACGACCGTCGCGAGGCCCGCGAACAGCTCCGCGGGCACGAACGCCGGGCCGCCCCAGTCGTCGCGCACCAGCACGCTCAGGTGGTCGGCGAGCACCACGACCCCCGCCGCCTCGTACGCGCGTCCGGGCGTCACCGCGTACGCAGACGCCTCGCTGGTGCCGCGTGGTCGGCGGCCGGCGGGGAGGAACGCGCCGCGGGCCGCCACGCAGCGCAGCCGCAGCACGGACGGGCCCCGCACGCGGCCGCCCCCGCCGTCAGTCCGTGACCGGCGGCTGCGCCGACCAGGGGAACGTGATCCACCGGTCCGTCCGGCGCCACACGAAGTCCGGCGCGACGATCGAGTGCGACTTCGCGTACAGCACCGCCGTGCGCGCCTCGTCGCAGTGCTCCGCGACCAGCCGCTGCACGAGCGCCAGGGTCTCCCCCGTGTCCGCCACGTCGTCGACGACGAGCGCCCGGCGGCCGACCAGCGCCGCGTTGTCCAGCAGCGGCGGCAGCACGACCGGCTCGGGCAGCCGCGCGTCGATGCCCGTGTAGAACTCGACGTTCAGCGTGCCGCAGGCCTTGAGGCCCAGCGCGTAGGACAGCGCGCCGGCGGGCAGCAGGCCGCCCCGGGCGACCGCCACCACGACGTCGGGCTCGAAGCCGGAGGCCACCACCGCGCGGGCCAGGTCGCGCGCCGCCTCGCCGAACTCGTCCCAGCCCAGGATCTCGCGCTCGTCGGGCAGGTCCTGGCCGGGTGCGGCCTCCGCAGTCGTCATGCCGGTCAGGCTAGCGGCCGGACGTGTGCGCCAGGTTTCGCGGGGCTGTCAGGACCCGGTGACGGCGGCCGCGTGCTCCACGATCCGCCGGACGTCGTGCAGGTGGTGCAGGGCGTCGTGGGCGTTGTTCCGGGCGACGTCCTCGGCGCGCTGCGGCCCGCGGGTGGCGTGGTCGAGGACGACGCCCTCCGCGAGCGCCGCGGACACGGCGTCCACCCAGCCCGGCACGACGCGCCGCAGCGCCAGGAGCGACGCCCCGACGGTCGCGTGCGCGTAGTCCCGCGCCGCCGCGAGGGCGTCCGGGTCGTAGCCGGCCGTGGTCGTGCGGCCGTCGCAGCGCGCGGCGTCCAGGCGGTAGGCCCAGGTCTCCAGGTTGTCGGCGACGTGCCGGACGTACGCGGCGGTCGACCAGCCGAGGTCCGGGTGCCGCAGGGGCTCCGGCGCCCCGACGAGCACGGCGGCGAACCGGCCGGGCACCTCGGACACGGCGTGCACCGCCTCCTCCGGGGTGCGGGCCCAGGTGTACCCGCACCCGGTGCACGGCTCCCCGTACAGCGCGGCGCCCCACAGCTCCATGCGGGCACCGTACCGCCGGGGCGCGCAGCGCCCGGCGGGGCGGCGGCCGGGCGGCTCAGGCGCTCTCGCGCAGGGCCCGCCGGCGGGTCTCGTGCTCGAACAGCTCGCGCGCGAGGTCGCGGTACCCGTCCGGGTCGGCCTGCGCGTCCATCCGCTGCAGGCGTCCCCGCAGGTCGGCGATGTGCCGGGTGAGCTCCATCTCGACCAGCGCCATGACCAGCCCGCGCGCGTAGCCGGGCAGCCGGTCGGGCCGGTCCTCGGGGAGCGGCGCGACGGCGAGCCGGGTGATCAGGCCCTCGACCGGCGACGCGGCCTCCTCGCGGACCGCCTCCACCCAGCCGACCGCCCCGCCCGGGCCTTCGGCCGCGACCTTGGCGCGCGCGGCGGCGGCCCCGCCCGCGGCGCGGATCGCGGCGTGCACGGCCCGGTACGCGGGCGCGCTGAACGCCTCGGGCGGCAGGTCGTCGAACTCCGGCGGCACGGCGTCCGGCATCTGCAGCACGGCCTCGAGCGCCCGCCGCTCGGTCGCGGTGACCGGGTCGCGCGGGTCGGGCATGGCCATCTGCGGCGCGGGCAGCGGGGTCGCGCCGTCGCGCGCGCCGCCGCCGGCCTGGTGGTGGTCGTGCGGGGGCGCGTCGTCGTACGGCTCCGGTGGCGGCTCGTCGAACCGCTGGCCGTAGCCCTGGCCCGGGTTGGACGGGCCGCGCCCGCCGCCCTGGCCGAACCGGTCGCCCCCGCGCCGGTCGTCCCAGCGACCGCCGCCACCGCCGCCGCGCGACCCGCCGCCCTGCCCGCCGCCGGGTCGACCGCCGCCCTTGCCGCCGCGCCCGCCGTCCCGGCGCCAACCGCCCTCCTCCGGGCCCGGGGGCACGAAGACCGAGCGGCCCGCGGTACCCGCCTGGCTTCCCTGGCCGTAGCCCGACGACGGCGCGCCTCGCCCTGCCCCGCCGGACGACGAGCGCCCCCCGCCGCGGTTCGCCTGCTGCACCGCGCGCTGCACCGTCTCGATGTCCATGCCGAGCCAGCCCGCCAGCATGCGGGTGTACTCGGGGCGCAGCGCGGCGTCCCGGATGCCGCCGGGGATCGGCGCCGCGGCGCGCAGCGCGGCCACCCGGCCCTCGGCGGTGTGCAGGTCGTAGCCCTGCAGGGTCGTGCGGATGACGAACTCGAACAGCGGCTGCCGCGCCTTCACCAGCGCGCGCACCGCGTCCGGGCCCTGCGCCTGGCGCAGGTCGCACGGGTCCATGCCGCCGTCGGCCACCGCCACGAACGTCTGGGCGCTGAACGCCTGGTCCTCGCCGAACGCGCGCATCGCGGCTTTCTGCCCGGCGGAGTCGCCGTCGAAGGTGAACACCACCTCGCCGCCGACGGACTCCCCGGACGCGAGCTGGATGCCGGAGCCGGCGCCGCCCGCGCCCATGAGCCGCCGCACGATCCGCGCGTGGTCCGAGCCGAACGCCGTGCCGCAGGTCGCGACCGCGGTGCCGACGCCGGACAGGTGCATCGCCATGACGTCGGTGTAGCCCTCGACGACCACGACCTGCTTGTTCTTCGCGATCTCGCGCTTGGCCAGGTCGATGCCGTAGAGCACCTGGGACTTCTTGTAGAGGGGGGTCTCCGGGGTGTTGAGGTACTTCGGCCCCTGGTCGTCGTCGTACAGCCGGCGCGCGCCGAACCCGACGGTGTCGCCGGTGACCTCGCGGATCGGCCACACCAGCCGGCCGCGGAACCGGTCGTACAGCCCGCGGTTGCCCTGGCTCATCAGGCCGCTCGCGGTGAGCTCGGCCTCGGTGAACGACCGTCCGCGCAGGTGCCGCAGCAGGTGGTCCCAGCCCTGGGGCGCATACCCGATGCCGAACTGCTCGGCGGCCGCGCGGTCGAACCCGCGCTCCGCGAGGAACTGCCGCGCGGTCGCGCCCTCCGGCGAGAGCAGCTGCTCGGCGAAGTACTCGGCCGCGACCCGGTGCGCCTCCAGCAGCCGCTGCCGCTTGCCGGGCTCGTGCCCGGGACGCGGGCCGCCGCCCTCCTCGTACCGCAGCGTCACGCCGGCGCGGCCGGCCAGGTACTCGACCGCCTCGGTGAACGGCAGGCCGTCGATCTTCTGGATGAAGTCGATGACGTCGCCGCCCTCGCCGCACCCGAAGCAGTGGTAGAGCCCGACCTGCGGGCGGACGTGGAACGACGGCGACTTCTCGTCGTGGAACGGGCACAGGCCCTTCATGGAGCCCACGCCGGCGGTCTTCAGCGCGACGTGCTCGCCGACGACGTCCTCGATCCGGGCGCGCTCGCGGACCGTCTGCACGTCCTCCCGCCGGATCCGTCCCGCCACGGTGACGATCCTAGGTCCCGCCGGAGGTGCACCCTCTCCCCGCTCCCTCCGCTGCGGCGCAGGTCACCCCGCGAGGTCGAGGGGTTCCGGCGAGGTCGAGGGTCTTCGGGGCCGTCCTGGCGGGAAACCCTCGACCTCGCGGGCGCGGGGGTGGGGGTGGGGGTGGGTCAGCAGGCGTCCCACGAGCGGCAGAAGGTGCCGTCGAGGGACGGCTGGACCGGGACCGCGTCCACGCGGGCGTGCTCGATCACGACGGGACCGGCTCCGGCGAGGGAGTCGATCTGCAGGAGCCTGCCCGTCGCCGGGTCCGCGACCAGCTGGATGGGGCCGTCGACTCCCGAGGGCGTGTAGACGAGGACCTCGCCCGGGCGCCCCGCGGCGTCGCTCCCCGCGGTCACCTCGGACCCCGGGAGCGACCGAGCGACCTGCCACGCCGCCTGCAGCAGCGGCGAGGGCAGCCAGCTCCCGTCGTTGAGGAGGTCGTAGGCCATGCCGAAGACCTTGTCGTCATCGGTGCCGGAGCGGCGGTCGGGCTCGATGCTGGCCCGGAAGACGGCCTCGAGTGCGGTCGGGTCCGTGGGCAGCCGAGCAGGGTCGCGCAGCATCTCGACCCACTCGCCGTCGATGCGGAACCGTCCGATCACGTCCGACGGCTCGATCACCTCCGCCCAGGCGAGGTCACCGTCGGAGACCTGCAGACCCGGTCGGTCCTGGCTGATCCACGTCTCGTGGACCCCGGACGCGCTCGTGTATTTCGTGTACCAGTACGGCGCCGCGTCCGCCTCGGCCGTGGCGCGGGCGTCCTGGGCGGACTGGTCCTCCGCGGGCGAGGCAGACGCGTCCGCCGACGGCTCGGCCGTCGCCACCGGCGTCCCCGTCCCCGCCGGCCCGGCCAGCGTGTGCGTCGACCACGGCGCCCCCGCCCAGGCCTGCCCGACCAGCACCCCCGCCAGTACCAGCCCGCCGGCCGCGCCCGCCCCGGCCGCGCGGGTCCAGGCCCGCCGTCGCCGGGCGCGCGGCACGATGCCCGTCAGGTGCACGTCGATCGTCGGGGCGGCGGACTCGACGCGGGAGCGCAGGTCGCGGGCGAACTCGTCGTCGGTGCTCATCGGGTGCTCCTCGGGTCGGTGGGGCGGCCGGGGCCGGCGGCGGCGTCCTCGCCGAGCGAGGCGCGCAGCCGCGCGAGCGCGCGCGACGCGGTGGACTTCACGGTGCCGACGGTGACGCCCAGGTCCTCGGCGACCTCGGCCTCGGACAGGCCCTCCAGGTGCCGCAGGACGACGACGCGTCGCTGCCGGGTGCTGAGCGTGGCGAGCGCCCGGACCAGCTGGTCGCGGTCCGCGTGCCGCTGCGCCCCGGACGGCTCCGCGTCGTGCGGGAGGTCACCGGGGTCGGTCAGCACCTCGCGGCGCCGACGCCGCCAGGTGTCGATGCGCAGGTTCGCCAGGACGCGTCGGGCGTAGGCGAGCGGGTCGCGCTCCCGCGCCCGCGGCCACGCCAGGTAGGTGCGGACGAGCGCCTGCTGCACGAGCTCGTCGGCCTGGTGCACGTCGCCGCACAGCAACCACGCGGTCCGGGCGAGCGCTGGCGCGGCGTCCCCCATGAACAGGGCGAACTCCTCGTCGGCGGTCGCCCGGCGGGTGGGCTCGCGGCGCGCCCCGCGGTCCGGAGCGCGGTCGGGCTGCACGGGGAGCAGCAGCTCCGCCGGCGCGTCGGGCCCCTCGGCCGGGGCGGCGATGGTGACTCTCACACCCGGTACACGCACCGCGGGGCCCGAAGGTTGCGTCAGTACCTCGGCGGGGGCGCCAGGCGCGCGTGCCAGGCGGCCGCGCTGACGTCGGTCAGGCTCGCCACCTGGTCCACCACGACCCGCAGCCGGGCCGCGTCGTCGGCCGCCGCGCGCCAGTCCGCCGCGAACGGCGGCTCCAGCGCGAGCGGCGCCCGCTCGGACAGCACGTGCACGAGGTCGGCCAGGATCTCCCGCTGCCTCTGGTAGAGCGGCTCGAG
Organism: Cellulomonas sp. EB106-03-03-XG116; assembly: GCF_058792015.1. Taxonomy (NCBI): domain Bacteria; kingdom Bacillati; phylum Actinomycetota; class Actinomycetes; order Micrococcales; family Cellulomonadaceae; genus Cellulomonas; species Cellulomonas sp. EB106-03-03-XG116. Next base: position 21,945 of record NZ_JBYTEP010000033.1, on the reverse strand, counting down.
CTCGCGGGGTGCCATGACGTAGGCGACGGCGAGGCCCTTGAGCACGAGGATCTCGGCCTGGGTCTCCTCGGGGACGATGAGGTCCGCGGCGTACCGGGTCAGCGGGCCGGGCCCGTACTGCTCGCGGGTGGCGACCTGCGCGGCTCGGGCGAACCGGCCGATGAGCTGGCTGGTCGTGTCCTTGAGCGCCGCGAGCGCCCGCCGGGTGCCGTCGAACCCGGGGCGCCACAGCTCGGCGGCGACCAGGCGGTCCATCGCGGCCTCGAGCCCGGCTGCGTCGATCGCGTCGCCGTACCAGGTCTGGATCGCCTCGACGACCCGCGCGCGCTGGTCCGGGACCGTGAGCACCCACAGGTCGAACCGGCCGCCGACGACCGCGTCCTCGACGTCGTGCACGGAGTAGGAGATGTCGTCGGCGAGGTCCATGACCTGGGCCTCCAGGCACTTGCGCCCGGTCGGCGACCCGTCGCGCAGCCAGGTGAACACCGGCAGGTCGTCGGCGTAGACACCGAACTTGTGCGTCGGGCGGCCGGTCGCGGACAGCGGGCCCTCGCCCACGCCCCAGGGGTACTTCACCGAGGCGTCGAGCGAGGCCCGGGTGAGGTTGAGCCCGACCGCGACGCCGTCCGGGCCGACGACCTTCGGCTCCAGCCTGGTCAGCAGCCGCAGCGTCTGGGCGTTGCCCTCGAAGCCGCCGATGTCGCGGGAGAGGTGGGCCAGCGCGCGCTCGCCGTTGTGGCCGAACGGCGGGTGGCCGAGGTCGTGCGCGAGGCACGCCGTGTCGACGACGTCCGGGTCGCAGCCCAGGGTCTTGCCGATCTCGCGGCCGACCTGCGCGACCTCCAGGGTGTGCGTCAGCCGGGTGCGGACGAAGTCGTCGGTCGACGGGCCGAGCACCTGCGTCTTGGCGCCGAGCCGGCGCAGCGCCGAGGAGTGCACCAGGCGCGCGCGGTCGCGCTCGAACGGGGTCCGGGAGCGCGACTTGGGCGCCTCGGCGACCCAGCGCTCCCGGTCGGCGTCGACGTAGCCGTCGGGGTGCTCGCTGGTCACGGGCCCCAGTTTAGGTGGCGGGCGGCCGACCCGGCGGTCACGCCAGCCGCCACACCTGCACCCCCGGCCCGTCACCCGGCAGCCGCAGCCCGCCGGGCTCCACGCCCAGCGCCGCCCCGCCGTGCAGGTTCTCCGGCTGCTCCCCCGCCGCCAGCAGGTGCCCCGGCAGCAGCGCCCCGCCCCACGGCGCCCGCGCCGCGAGCACCAGCACCCGCTCCTCGGCGGTCTCCCGCAGGTACGCGATCGCGTCGTCCCGGACGAGCACCCAGCGCAGGCCGCCCTCGCGGAGCGCGCGGGACGACCGGCGCAGCGCGATCAGCGACCGGTAGGCGTCGAACAGCCCGGCGTCCCACGCGGGCCCGCCGCCGGCGTCGATCTGCGCCCACGGCATCGGGACGCGCGAGTTCTCGCCGTTGCGCCCGACCAGCCCGCCCTCGTCGCCCGCGAACAGCACGGGCGTGCCGGGGTAGGTCATCAGCAGGCCGACGCCGACCTCGACCAGGTCGCGCGAGCCCGCGATCGTCCGGAACCGCGCGGTGTCGTGCGAGCCGAGCAGGTTCCACTGGTGGGTGGTCACGCTCCACGGCACGGCCGCGCCGAACTCGCGCATGGCCGCCACGGCCGCGGTGCCGGGCCGGCGCGGGATCCCGACGGGCAGCTCGACGTACCGCAGGCCCGCCGCCGCCTCGGACGCCGGGTCGGTGAGCCAGGTCCACACCGGCCGGGTGAACGCCGAGTAGTTCATCGTGCCGTGCCAGCCGCCGGCGGCCCGGAGGTCGGCGCCGGCGTCGTGGAAGTGCTCCGCGATCAGGACGGCGTCCGGGTTGATCTCGGCCATGGCCGCGCGCATCCGCTCGGCGACCTCGTGCGTCAGGTCGTCCGCGCCCTGCCGGCCGGTCATGTTCGCGACGTCCACCCGCCAGCCGTCCATGCCGAACGGCTGGGACAGGTAGCGGCCGACGATCGACGACGGCCCGCCGAACATCCGCGCGGCCAGCGCGGGCGCGTGGTGGTCGAGCTTCGGCAGCGAGGCGTGACCCAGCCAGCCGACGTAGCCGGGCTCGGCATCCTGCCAGTAGTAGAAGGAGCGCTCCTCCGACGCCGGGTCCCCGAGCGCCCGCCGGAACCAGTCGTGCGCGTCGCCGGTGTGGTTGGTCGTGAGGTCGCCGACCAGCCGCATCCCGCGGCCGTGCAGCGCCCGGGACAGCGAGGCGAACGCGTCGTCGCCGCCCAGGACCGGGTCCACGTGGTCGAAGGTGCGCGCGTCGTAGCGGTGGTTCGACCGGCCGGGGAACACCGGGGTCAGGTACAGGGTGTCGACGCCGAGCCGCTGCAGGTGGTCGAGCCGCTGCTCGATGCCGCCGAGGTCGCCGCCGTACAGCTGCGTCCCGGTGCCCGGCCCGCCGCCGATGGGCTCGTCGCCCCACGCCGCGGGCAGCGCCCAGTCGGGCAGGTCGCCCTCGGGCGGGCCGTCGTGCCGGCCCGAAGACCGCGCGAACCGGTCCGGGAACACCTGGTAGACCACGGCGTCCCGCGCCCAGTCCGGCCCCGGCGGCGTGGTCGAGAGCCGGAAGTCGGAGGTGTCCGGCACGTCCCGGGCGATCGTGCCCTCGCCGTTCAGCCACTCCTGGCCGCCGGGGCGCCCCGGACCGGCCAGCAGGAACCGGTACGACGTCACCGGGTTCGTCACCGGCACGTCGGCGGTGAACCAGCGCTCGTGGGCGTCGCCGCCGTCGGCCCGCGCCGGGTACACCCGGGGCTCGCCGTCCTCGACGACCCGGAGCCACACCTCGGGGTCCCGCCCGGCACCGGCGGGCACCCGCACCCGGACGGGCACCACGTCGCCGAGCGACGGCGTCCCACCCGGGACGTAGAGGGCGGAGCCGTCGTGGTGGGCGCCGAGCGGCACCGGGACGGTGTCGGACGCGGCGGGGCCGGCGGCGTGCCGGCCCCGCGTCGTCGGGTCGGACAAGCGCCTCAGCCCTTCACCGAGCCGGCGGTCAGACCACCGACGATGTACTTCTGCAGGAACAGGAACAGCAGCACGACCGGGATCGCGGCGAGCACGGCGCCGGCGGCGAAGATGCCCCAGCGCGCGTTCCGCTCGTCGGACGCCCAGTTGTACAGGCCGAGCGCGAGCGTGAACCGCTCGGGCCGCTGCAGCACGACCTTGGCGATGATGAACTCGCCGTAGGACGAGATGAACGACAGCAGGCCGACGACGGCGAGGATCGGCGCCACCAGGCGCAGGATGATCGTCCAGAAGATCTGCGCGTGGGACGCGCCGTCGATCTTGGCGGCCTCGTCGATCTCACGCGGGACGGTGTTGAAGAACCCGTACATGAGGAACGTGTTCACGCCGAGCGCGCCGCCGAGGTAGACGCAGATCAGGCCGAGCTGGGTGTTGAGCCCGATGGCCGGGAACACCTCGGACAGCGACAGCAGCACCAGGAACAGGGCCACGAACGCGAGCATCTGCGGGAACATCTGCACCAGCAGCAGCGTCGTCAGGCCCGAGCGGCGGCCGCGGAACCGGAACCGCGAGAACGCGTAGGCCGCGGCGGCGCCCATGAGCACGGTGCCGACGGCGGTCGCGGTGGACACCACGAGCGAGTTGACGGCCCAGTTGTAGTAGCCGCGCGAGCCCAGCTCGGTGTAGTTCTCGAGGCTGAACGTGCGGAACAGCTGGTTCGAGCCCGTGAGCGTGCCGCCCGGGTTGAGCGACGCGGACAGGACGTACAGCAGCGGCAGCAGGCAGATCGCGATCATCACGACGCCGACGACGTGCCGCCAGCCGATCTCGGACCACCAGCGGCGGCCGCGCACGGCGGTGTGCAGCTCGGGCGAGCGGGCCATCTCAGATCTCCTCGAGGGTGCGGGTGCGACGGAAGCCGAGGTAGGAGATGACCCCGACGATCAGGAAGATGACGATCGACAGCGCGCTGGCGACGCCGTACTGCTTGACCCCGGACTCGAAGGCCACGGAGTAGACCATCGAGATGAGGATGTCCGTGTGGCCCACGACGTACGGGGTGCCCACGAAGTTGGGGCCGCCGCCGGTCAGCATGTAGATCAGCGAGAAGTTGTTGAAGTTGAAGGCGAAGCTCGAGATCAGCAGCGGCGCGACCGACACCATCAGCAGCGGCAGCGTGAGCGACCGGAAGATCCGCCAGCGGCCGGCGCCGTCGATCCGCGCGGCCTCCGTCATGTCGTGCGGGATGGACTGCAGCGCGCCCGTGCAGATGAGGAACATGTACGGGAAGCCGAGCCACAGGTTCACGCCGATGATCGCGGCCTTCGCCAGCCACGGGTCGCTGAGCCACGGGATCGACGCCCCGCCGAGCAGCACCTCGTTGATGAGGCCGAACCGCTCGTTCAGCATGCCGCGCCACACCAGGGCCGACAGGAAGCCGGGGAACGCGTACGGGAGGATCAGCAGCGAGCGGTAGACCTTCCTGCCGCGCACCCGGGGCTCGTTGAACGTGATCGCGAGGAACAGGCCGAGCGCGAACGTCGTCACCACGGACAGGAACGCGAACGCGAACGTCCAGACGAAGATCTGCGCGAACGGCCCGGCCATCCGGGAGTCGGTGACCATCGCGGTGAAGTTGTCGAAGCCGACGCCGACCCGCCAGCCCGGGGTCAGCCGCTGGCCGTCCTCGGAGACGAAGTTGCCGCCCTCGCCGGGCGTGTAGACGGTGCCGGTCTCGGCGTCGGTGAACGTGTCGCTCGCCGCGTCGTACTCGAGCGTCGACTGGAAGACGTAGCCGGTCGAGCCGTCCTGGGTGCGGACCGAGCCGTCGGCGGGGTCGTCGGAGAACGGCACCCGCAGCGAGGTGATGGCCTCCTGGTCGGCGGCGACCTGCGCGAAGCCGAGCACCTCCCAGCCGGGGACCTCGGTGATGCGGCCGGACTCGACGGTGGCGTCGACATCCTCGAACGGCTGATCGGCGGTGCCGACCTGGGCGTCGCCGTCCTCGGTCACGACCGCGAAGCCGAGCTCGTCGCCGTTCTGCACGACCGTGAGCGGCAGCGCGGGCGAGCCCTCGACGCGGCGCTCGTTCTGAGCGGCGATCTGCGTGATCGCGTCGGCCTTGGTCGAGTTGTGCCCGTCGCCGTAGTTCGTGAACGCGACGTAGCCGGTGTAGGCCATCGCGAACAGCTGGTAGACGACCAGGAACACCAGGCCGGGCACCAGGTACTTCGCCGGCAGCATCCGGCGGGAGAAGTAGGCCCAGTTCGCGACGGCCAGCGCCACGACCAGGAACGCGAGGATCCCCCACTGGGACACGGCCCAGGCGGACAGGATCCCGTACACGCCGAGCGCGTCGACCGTGCCGATGAGGATCAGCTTGGCGATGAAGCCCGGGGAGAAGGAGCGGGCGTGCGACGTGGTGCCGCGGGGCACGCGCCGGCGGCGGGGCTGGCGTGCGGTCCCGGGGTCGTCGGGCGCGACCTCCTGGACGGTCGACTGGTCGGTCATGCGGGTGCCTCCGGGCGGCGCGGCGGTGCTGGTGCTGCGGATGGGGGTGGGACGAGCGGCGCGACCGCCGGGGCGCCTCGTGGGCACCCCGGCGGTCGCGGAGGAGGTCAGCCGTCGATGGCGTCCTGGATGTTCTGGACCATCGCGTCCCACGCGCCGGCCGGGTCGGCCGTCTGGCCGCCGACGATCTGCGCCTCGGTCGCGCCCCAGAAGGACCACACCGAGCTCATCGCGGGGATGGCGGGCATCGGCGCGCCGGTGGCACCCGCCTCGTTGAAGCCCTGGAGGACCGGGTCGTCGACCTTGTCCGCCGAGGCGGTCAGCGCCGGCAGGCGGCCGCCGGCCTCGTACAGCGCGTCCTGCGCGTCCTCGGTGGTCAGGTAGTTGACCACGAACTCGTTGGCGAGGACCGGGTTGGCCGACTTCGCCGAGATGAACACGCCCTGCACGCCCACGAACGGCTGCGCGGGCTGGCCGCCGGCCGAGGGGACCGGGAGGACCGAGATGTCCATGCCGGCCTCCTCGAACGCCGAGGTGTTCCACGGGCCGGTGACGATGTACGGCGCCTGGCCGTCGAGGAACGCCTGCTTGGCCTTGTCGCCGTCGACCGACAGGTCGAGGACCTTCTCCTGGCCGAGCTTGGCGAGGTACTGCGCGTACGCGTGGCCGGCGTCGCCGCCCAGCGCCAGGGTGTCGGTGTAGGAGCCGTCCGCGGCCTGCTCGAACACCGGGGCGCCGAACGAGGTCTGCAGCGGGTACAGGTGGTACGGGTCGGACTCCTCGCCCTGCTGGATCAGCACGGAGAAGTCGGTGCCCGCGGTCTGGGCCTGCGCGACGAGCTCGTCGAACGTGGTGGCCGGGGTGTCGGCCAGCAGCGCGTTGTTGCGCACCAGCGCGATGTTCTCGATCGAGATCGGCACGCCGTAGGTCTGGCCGTCGTAGGCCATGGCCTGGACCGCGGAGTCGGCGAACGCGTCGGCCTTGTCGCCGAGCTCGATCGGCGCGACCACGCCGTTGTTGACCCACTCGCCGAGGCCGTCGTGGGCCGAGACGATGATGTCCGGGCCCTCGCCGGTCGGGACCTGGGTCACGAAGTCGGGGCCGATGTCGCCCGTGGCCTTCTGGACCAGGTCGACCTCGACGCCGGACTCCTCGGTGAAGGCCTCGACGACAGGGCGCATGGAGTCGATGCGGGTGTCGTCGACCCACATCGTCAGGGTGCCCTCGGCGCCGGAGTCGGCGGCGGGGCTGTCGGAGGTGGCGTCGGACGGCGAGTCCGAGCTCGAGCAGGCCGCGAGGGCGAGCGCGAGGACGGCCGTCGTGGCGAGGGCGGGGATGCTCCGTCGCATCAGGGTGTCTCCCAGCGTCAGAAGGGGCGGTGCGAGCAGACCCCGGCACCGCCGGCGCTGGCTCGATGACCCGGACGGTAATCAACGTCCGGGCCTCGTTGCAAGCCGTTACGGTAACTTTCAGGCATCGGTTACAGTGCTCTCCGACCCGAGGGGACGAAGCTGCCCCGATCGGATGACGACAACGACGACGAGGAGGCGACGGTGCCCTCTACGCTCGCGACCGTGCGCACACGCCTCACCGACCTGGCCGAGCAGGCCGGCGTCTCCACCGCGACCGTCTCGCGGGTCCTCAACGGCAAGCCCGGCGTCTCCTCGCAGGCGAGGCAGGCCGTGCTGGCCGCCCTCGACGTGCTGGGCTACGAGCGGCCCGAGAAGCTCCGCACCCGTCCCGCGGGCCTCGTCGGCCTCGTCGTGCCCGAGCTGTCGAACCCGGTGTTCCCGGCGATGGCGCAGGCGATGGAGTCCATGCTGACCCAGCGCGGGTACACCCCGCTGCTCTGCGCGCAGCAGCCGGGCGGCACCACCGAGGACCAGTACGTCGAGATCCTGCTCGACCACGACGTGGCCGGGATCCTGTTCGTCTCGGGCCTGCACGCGGACACGCAGGCGTCGGTGGAGCGCTACCACGCGCTGCGCGGGCGCGGGCTGCCGATCGTGCTCGTCAACGGCCGGGCCGAGGCGGTCGACGCCCCGAGCATCGCGACCGACGACTCCGTCGCGATCGAGCTGTCCGTGCGGCACCTGGTCGCGCTCGGCCACCGGCGCATCGGCCTCGCGATCGGCCCCGAGCGGTTCGTGCCGGCCGCCCGCAAGCGGCAGGCGTTCGCGGACCAGCTCCGCGCGCAGCTCGGCGTCGAGGACGCCGCGCCGCACGTCAACACCACCCTGTTCACGGTCGAGGGCGGCGCCACCGCGGCGCACGAGCTCATCGACTCGGGCCACACCGCGATCATCTGCGGGTCCGACCTCATGGCCCTCGGCGTGATCCGCGCCGCGCGGTCCCGCGGCCTGCGCGTCCCGGAGGACGTGTCGGTCGTCGGCTTCGACGACTCGCCGCTGATCGGCTTCACCGACCCGCCGCTGACGACGGTGCGCCAGCCCGTCCAGGCGATGGGCCAGGCCGCCGTCTCCGCGCTCATGGCGGAGATCAACGGCACCCCCACGTCGCGCACCGAGCTCCTGTTCCACCCGGAGCTCATCGTGCGCGGCTCCACCAGCTCTGCACCCGCTTCTCCCGGAGGACCAGCGTGACCCAGCTCGACCAGCAGCCGATCTCCCGCCCCGCCCCGGAGGTGGTGCACGAGCCCGGCCCCGTCGACGGCCCGTGGTGGCGGGACGCGGTCATCTACCAGGTGTACCCGCGGTCCTTCGCGGACGCGGACGGCGACGGCATCGGGGACCTGCCGGGCATCACCGCGCGGCTGGACCACCTGGCGGCGCTGGGCGTGGACGCCGTCTGGCTGTCCCCGTTCTACAAGTCCCCCCAGGCGGACGCGGGCTACGACGTCGCCGACTACCGCGACGTCGACCCGCTGTTCGGCACGCTCGCCGACTTCGACGCCCTGCTCGGCCGCGCGCACGAGCTGGGCCTGAAGGTCGTCGTCGACCTGGTCCCGAACCACTCCTCCGACGAGCACGTGTGGTTCCAGGAGGCACTCAAGACGCCGCCCGGCTCCCCCGAGCGCGCGCGGTACCTCTTCCGCGAGGGCCGGGGCGTCGACGGCACCGAGCCGCCGAACAACTGGGGCTCCATCTTCGGCGGCCCGGCCTGGACCCGGCTCACCCCGGAGCAGCACGGCGTCGACGACGGCCAGTGGTACCTGCACCTGTTCGACTCCAAGCAGCCCGACCTCGACTGGTCGAACCCCGAGGTCCGCCGCGAGTTCGAGGACGTGCTGCGGTTCTGGCTGGACCGCGGGGTCGACGGGTTCCGGGTCGACGTCGCGCACGGCATGGTCAAGGCCGAGGGGCTGCCCGACTGGGACGGCCACGTGTCGATGATCGAGGGGGCCGACGACAGCGACGCCGTCTCCGGGTCCGGCAACCAGGGCCCGATGTTCGACCAGGACGGCGTGCACGAGATCTACCGCGCGTGGCGCAAGGTCCTCGACGAGTACGACGGCGACCGCATGCTCGTCGCCGAGGCCTGGGTCGAGCCGCTCAGCCGGCTGGCCCGGTACGTCCGCCCGGACGAGATGCACCAGGCGTTCAACTTCGCGTTCCTGGCCACCGGCTGGGACGCCCCCGCGCTGAAGAAGGTCATCGCCGCGTCCTACCAGGTCAACGACACGGTCGGCGCGCCCACCACCTGGGTGATGTCGAACCACGACGTCGTCCGGCACGCCTCCCGCCTGGGCCTCGCCGACCCGTCGTCCCGCCCGAACGGGATCGGCGCCGAGGACGAGCAGCCCGACGCCGAGCTCGGCCTGCGCCGCGCCCGCGCCGCGTCGCTGCTCATGCTCGGCCTGCCGGGCTCCGCGTACGTCTACCAGGGCGAGGAGCTCGGCCTGCCCGAGCACACCGCGCTCGCCGACGAGGTCCGCGAGGACCCGGCCTTCTTCCGCACCCAGGGCGCCGAGAAGGGCCGCGACGGCTGCCGCGTCCCGCTGCCCTGGGAGGCCGACGCGCCGGGCTTCGGCTACTCGCCGAACGGGAAGACGTGGCTGCCGCAGCCCGCGGAGTGGGCCGCGTTCGCCGCCGACGCGCAGGACGGCGTCGAGGGCTCGACGCTCGAGCTGTACCGCGCCGCGCTGCGCCTGCGCCGGGCCGAGAAGCTCGGCCTCGGCGGGGCGTCCTGGGAGCCGGAGTTCCAGGACGACGAGGACGTCATCGCCGTGCGCAACGGCTCGGTCGTCGTCGTCGCGAACCTGGGCTCCTCCCCGGTCGCGCTGCCCGCCGGTGCTGAGGTGCTGCTGGCCTCCGGCCTGCCGGGCGACGCCCCGGTCGGCGCCGAGCTGCCCGGCGACACCACCGTCTGGCTCCGGGCCCGCTGACCCGATGACGCACCCCGACGGGGCCGTCCCCACGCACGGGGGCGGCCCCGTCGTCGTCGCGGGGCCCGCCTCCTGGAACACCCTGGTCCGCCTCGACGCGCTGCCCGAGGCGCGGTCGCAGACGCTGTTCGCCTCCGGGCACCACGACGGGCTCGGCGGGACGTCCGCGGGCAAGGCCGTCACGCTCGCGGCGCTCGGGGTCGACGTGCGGCTGCGGACCGTGCTGGGCGCGGACGCGCTCGGCGACCTGGTGCGGGGCGCGCTGGCGCACCCGCGGATCGCGCTCGACGCGGTGCCGGCACGGGACGGGCGGACCGAGCGGCACGTCAACCTCATGGCGGCGGACGGCGGGCGGGTGTCGGTGTACCTGACGCTGCCGTCGCCGGGCGGGCCCGTGGACGCGACGGCGGGGCTCGCCGGGGCTCGGGCCGCCGTCGTCGACCTCGCGGAGCTGTCGGTCCCGGTGCTGGCCGCCGCGCGGGAGGCCGGGGTGCCGGTCTGGTGCGACGTGCACGACGACGACGGGGTGGCGGCGTTCCAGCGACCGTTCGCCGACGGGGCCGACGTGCTGCTGGTGTCCGAGGCGCGGCTCGCGGACCCGGTGGCGTACCTGCGGGCGCGGGTCGCCGGTGGGGCGCGCCTGGCGGTCTGCACCCGCGGCGCGCGCGGGGCGCTGGCGCTGGACGCGGGCGGGTTGTGGGAGGTCGGCGCGGCGGGGGCCGGGGAGATCGTCGACACGAACGGCGCGGGCGACGCGTTCCTCGCGGGCCTGCTCGCGGCGACTCTGGACGGCCGACCGACGCCGGAGGCCCTGGCGTGGGCGTCCGCGGCGGGCGCCCTGGCGGTCGGGACGGAGTCCCTGGGCGCCCCGCACGCGACCCGGGACGCGGTGGCGGGGCTGGCGGGGCGGGTGCGGGTCAGCCGCCGCTGACGCTCAGCTCCGCCTCGGCCAGGCCGCGGCGGAAGTCCTCCGAGAGGTCCCGGCTGTCCAGCCAGCCGTCCGGGAGGTGCGGGCGCTTCGGGCTCCCGGCGCGGCCGCGCTGACCCTCGGCGGCCTCGCCCGGGTACGGCTGGTCGAGGTCGAGCGCCGCGAGCCGGTCGTCCAGCTCCGCGAGGCTCGACACCAGGCCGAGCGCCGCGCGCTGCTCGCCGCCGACCACGTAGCCCTTCCAGTACCAGGCCATGTGCTTGCGGAGCTCGCGCAGCGCCTTGCCCTCGTCGCCGAACGCCTCGACCATCAGCTCGGCGTGCCGGCGGATGACCTGCGCGACGTACCGGGCGCCCGGCGTGATCCGCTCGGACGAGCCCGCGAACGCGGCCGCGAGGTCGGCGAACAGCCACGGCCGCCCCTGGCAGCCGCGCCCCACGACGACGCCGTCGCAACCGGTCTCCCGGACCATGCGCACCGCGTCCTCGGCGGACCAGATGTCGCCGTTGCCGAGCACGGGGATGTCGGTGACGGTCTCCTTGAGCCGCGCGATCGCCGACCATTCCGCGGTGCCGGAGTAGTACTGCTCGGCGGTGCGGGCGTGCAGCGCGACCGCGGCGACGCCGAGGTCCTGCGCGACCAGGCCGGCCTCGAGGTAGGTCAGGTGGTCGTCGTCGATGCCCTTGCGCATCTTGACCGTGACCGGCACCCCGTACGGCCGCGCGGCGTCGACGGCCGCCTTCAGGATCGACTCGAACAGCTCGCGCTTCCACGGCAGCGCGGAGCCGCCACCGCGCCGGGTGACCTTGGGCACCGGGCAGCCGAAGTTGAGGTCGACGTGGTCGGCGCGGTCCTCGGACGCGATGAGGTGCACGGCGGCGCCCACCGTCGCCGGGTCGACGCCGTAGACCTGCACGGAGCGCGGCTTCTCGTCGGGGGCGTGCGAGATGATCCGCATCGACTCCTCGCCGCGCTCGACCAGCGCCCGCGAGGTCACCATCTCCGCCACGTACAGCCCGGCGCCCGACTCGCGGCACAGCCGGCGGAACGCCGCGTTCGTCACGCCGGCCATGGGCGCGAGCACCACGGGCGTGTCGATCGTGAGCGGTCCGATGCGCAGCGGCGGGAGCACGTGCCCCTCGGCCGCGGGGGCGGCCGGGTCGACGGCGGAGGGAGCGGTCATGCCTCGATTGTCCCCCACGACGCGCGCGGACCTCGCGTCGGGGACGGGCACCGGGCCGTGGCGTCACCGCGGCGGGACCCGGCCGCACCGGGCAGAATCGCCCCCGTGCCCTCCCCCGCCGCCCTGCGCACCCGCCGTGTCATCGCCGCGATCCTGCTGCCGCTCGTGCTGGCCGCCGCCGTCGGCATGGCGCTGACCTGGCCGCACGGCGAGCCGTCGACCGCCCGGCAGATCAGCGACGTCGCGATCGACTACCCGACGGCGACCGTCACCGGCACCTCGGTCGAGCAGTGCCAGGGCACCGTCGAGGACCGGCTGCCCGACGGCACGATCCCCGACGAGGTGGCCTGCCTCCGGGTGCACGCCACCGTCACGAGCGGGCCGGAGCAGGGGCGCGACGTCCAGGTGTGGGCCACGGCGTCCACCACCGCCGACCAGGTGCCGGCCGGCACCCGCATCCTGGTCGAGCACTACCCGGCGACCGGCTCCGACGACGAGGTCTGGGCCTGGCACGACTACGACCGGACGCTCCCGCTGGTGTCGATCGCGCTCGTGTTCGCGCTCGCGATCATCCTGGTGGCCCGCGGCCGCGGGCTGCGCGCGCTGGTCGGCCTGCTCATCGCGTTCGCGGTCATCGGCGTGTACGTGCTGCCGGCGCTGGTCCGCGGGGAAAACCCGGTGGTCGTGGCGCTGAGCGCGTCGACGCTGATCATGGCCGTCGTGCTGTACCTCGCCCACGGGCTGTCGCTGCGGACGTCGGCCGCGCTGCTCGGCACGCTGGCCGGCCTCGCGGCGACCACGGGGCTCGGCATCCTCGGCGCGGAGTGGGCGCGGCTGTCCGGCGTGAGCAGCGAGGACTCCTACCGGCTGGCGCAGCTGCTGGGCGAGAGCGGGGCGACCTCCCTGCGCGGGCTGTTCCTGTGCGGCCTCGTGCTGGCCGGCCTCGGCGTGCTCAACGACGTGACGATCACCCAGGCCTCGGCGGTGTGGGAGCTGCGCGCCGTCTCCCCCGCCGCGTCGCGCGGCGAGCTGTTCCGCGGCGGCATGCGGATCGGCCGGGACCACATCGCGTCGACCGTGTACACGATCGCGTTCGCCTACACCGGGGCCGCGCTGCCGGTGCTGCTGCTGCTCGAGCTGTACGGGCTGCCGCTCGGCCCGACGCTGACCTCCGGGGAGTTCGCCGAGGAGATCGTGCGGACCATGGTGTCGTCGATCGGCCTGGTGCTGGCGATCCCCCTGACCACCGGCATCGCCGCGCTGGTGGTCACCCGCGCGGGCGCGGCCCCCGCCCGGCACGCGGCGGCGGACACCCACGCCCACGCCCACGTCCACGCGGTCACGGCCGCTGACGCCCCGGACCCGCTCCACCCGCCGAAGTAGGACCGCCCGCGCGAGGTAGGGCCGCAGACGGTCCTACCTCGCCGCGGAGGTCCTACCTCGACGTCAGGTGGCGGAGCCGCGCGCGCCGGCGCGCGCCGGGAAGAGCATGCGGGCCAGGAGGAGGAAGTACAGCGGGACCGCCGCGGCCAGGGCGAGCCACGACCACGCCAGCCCGACCGTCATCGTCAGCACCACGAACGCCAGGACCGCGACGAGCCCGAGCGCCGCGGAGTAGATCCCGAACCGCGCGGCCGCCTCCGGCTCCCGCGTGAACCGGTCCTGCCCCACGGCCTGCCGCCCGAGCTCGACGGTCCACGGCTTGTGCCGGTTGGTCTGCGTCACGCCGAGGACCACGAACCCGAGCACGCCGGCGACGAGCAGCACCCCCGCCGCGACCGCGAGCCAGACGCGGCCGAGGTCGGCCGCGAACAGCCCGCCGAGCCCGAGCGCCGTCACCACGGCCGCGCTCGCGGCGCCGAAGCCCAGCGCGCGCCCGCCCGGCAGCAGGTAGTTCTGCGTCGTCTCCTGGCGCAGCGCGTCGGCGACGACGACCCCGGCCGCGAGCCCGGCGACCACGGCGAGCGCCGCGCCCGCCCCGGCCGACCACGCCAGCACCCCGGTCGCGACCAGCGCGACCAGAGCCGCCGCACCCGCCAGCACGACGGCGGCGAGCGTGACCCGCACGACGAACGCGGGCTGCGGCCGGACCCGGTGCGCGGACAGCAGCGCGGCGTGGCCCGCGTCGTCCGCCGGGGCGTCGGACACCGCGGCGACGACGTCGCTCAGGTCGCCGATCTCGGCCAGGGCCGTGCGGGCCGCCTCCGCGGGGGCCGCGCCGGCGGCCTCGAGGTCGGCGGCGCGGGCCATGAGGCTGGCGCGCACCTCCTCCTTGAGATCCTGCGCCTCGGCGGAGGCCGGCGCCGCGGCGAACGCGCGGTCCAGCGCGCGGTGGATGCTCGTGTCGACGGTGGTGCTCATCGCGGGCCCTCCTCGAGGTCCAGGAGCGTGTTGATGATCTGCTGGGTGGCGCGCCAGTCGGCCACGTTGCGGCGGTACACGGCGCGGCCGGCGTCGGTGATCCGGTAGTACTTGCGCCGTCCGCCCTGGGACTCGTCGCCCCAGTAGGCCTCGACGAGGCCGTCGCGGGCGAGCCGCCGGAACGAGGCGTACAGCGTCGCCTCCTTGATCTCGTGCTGACCGCCGGTGGCGTCGCGGATCGCCTTGTAGACCTCGAAGCCGTACCGGTCGGTGCGGCGCAGCACCCCGAGCACGATCGTGTCGGTGTGCCCTCGCAGCAGGTCGGCGGCGAACGCGTCCGACCCCGCGGCCGAGCGATCGAGTGCCTGTGTCATGTCGAGTACCGTAACAGATCAACTACTAGCACCACCAGAGTTATCGTCCAGGACCACATCCAGCGAGATGGCAGCTCTCGGCTGTGACCGGGGCGCCTCGCACAGCCGAGAGCTGCCGTCTCGGCGAAGAGCGGGCGCGGGCCGGGAGGGCCAGGTCAGGCCGTCGGGGTCAGGCCGTCGGAGTCAGGCCGTCGGGGTCAGGCCGTCGGAGTCAGGCCGTCGGGGTCAGGCCGTCGGGGTCAGGCCGTCGGAGTCAGGCCGTCGGAGTCAGGCCGTCGGGGCGGCGGCGGTGTCCTGGTCGCTCGCCGGCTCCCCAGCCACCGCCGGGGCCGGGGCCAGGGCCGCCGCGATCGCGGTCGTCAGCGGGATCGCGAGCACCAGGCCGATCGAGCCGACGAGCGTCCGCACGACCTCCTCCGCGATCTCCCCGGACGTCAGCGTGTCGAGCAGCGTGCGGTCGGACATCGCCACGAGCAGGATCAGCGGCAGCGCCGCCCCGAGGTACGCGAACGCCACGGTGTAGACGGTCGACGCGATGTGGTCCCGCCCGATCCGCATGCCGCCGCGGAACAGGTCCCGCCGGGAGGCGGCCGGCGACAGCGCGCGGATCTCCCACACCGCCGACACCTGCGTGATGGTCACGTCGTTGAGCACACCGAGCCCGGCCAGCACGATGCCGCACAGCAGGATCCCCTGGAGGTCCGCCAGCGGGGCGTTGGCGCGCAGGTCGAGCGCGTACTCGCCGCTCAGGAAGGTGAGGTGCGTGGCCCCGGTGGCCCAGGCGGCGAGCGCGCCCGTCGCCAGCAGCCCGCCGAGGGTCCCGAGCAGCGCGGTCGACGTCCGGATCGACACCCCGTGCGCGAGGTACAGCAGCACGAACATGAGCGCCGATGCCGTCACGAGGGCGATCGGCAGCGGCGGGCCGCCCGTCAGCAGCGCGGGCACCGTGAACCACAGCACCCCGCCGACCGACACCACCAGGCCGGCCAGCGCGCCCAGCCCGCGCAGCCGCGCCACCGCCAGCACCAGGACGCCCATGACGGCGGCGAGCAGGGCCATCGGCGGCCCGCGCACCAGGTCGACGAACACGTAGGGCGCCGCACCCCCGGCCTGCGGGAGCGTGAGCACGCGGATCCGGTCGCCCGCCTCGATCACGTCGAGGTACTCGGGGGCGACCTGCACGGTGATCGACTCGCCGTCGTCGGTCTCCGCGAGCAGCGCCGGCCCGGTCTCCGCGTCCGCGAGGAGGTCGACGTCGGTGGCGGTCACCTCGACGTACGACGACCCGTCGGGCGTGGTCTGCAGCGTCGGCGCGTCCTCGCGGGGCCAGAGCGCCACGAGGCCGGCCACGGTCGCCAGCAGCGCGACGCCGAGCAGCACGACGACGACGGCGCGGGCCCGCCGCCCGACAGTGACGTCGGCGGGACCCGCGCCGTGCGCGTGGCCGTGCTCCAGGCCCAGGGGTCAGGCCCCGACGAGCCGCTGCGCGAGGTAGCCGGTCACCTGGTCGAGCGCGACCCGCTCCTGGGTCATGTCGTCACGGTGCCGGATCGTCACGGCCTGGTCCTCGAGGGTGTCGAAGTCGACCGTGATGCAGAACGGCGTGCCGATCTCGTCCTGGCGGCGGTACCGGCGGCCGATGGCGCCGGCGTCGTCGAAGTCGACGTTCCACGACTTCCGGAGCTCCGCGGCGAGGTCGCGCGCCTTGGGCGACAGGGCCTCGTTGCGGGACAGCGGCAGCACGGCGGCCTTGACCGGCGCGAGGCGCGGGTCGAGCTTCAGCACGGTGCGCTTGTCGACGCCGCCCTTGGCGTTCGGCGCCTCGTCCTCGGCGTAGGACTCGATGAGGAACGCCATCAGCGACCGGGTCAGGCCGGCGGCCGGCTCGATGACGTACGGCACCCAGCGCTCGTCCTTGGTCTGGTCGAAGTACGACAGGTCCTGGCCGGAGTGCTTGCTGTGCGTCGACAGGTCGAAGTCGGTGCGGTTCGCGATGCCCTCGAGCTCGCCCCACTCGGAGCCGCTGAAGCCGAACTTGTACTCGATGTCGACGGTGCGCTTCGAGTAGTGCGACAGCTTCTCGGCCGGGTGCTCGTAGTGCCGCAGGTTCTCCCGGGAGATGCCCAGGTCCACGTACCAGTCGGTCCGCTGGTCGATCCAGTACTGGTGCCAGGTCTCGTCGGTGCCGGGCTCGACGAAGAACTCCATCTCCATCTGCTCGAACTCGCGGGTCCGGAAGATGAAGTTGCCGGGGGTGATCTCGTTGCGGAACGACTTGCCGATCTGGCCGATGCCGAACGGCGGCTTCTTGCGGGCCGTGGTCAGCACGTTGGCGAAGTTCACGAAGATGCCCTGGGCGGTCTCGGGCCGCAGGTAGTGCAGGCCGGACTCGTCCTCGACCGGGCCGAGGTACGTCTTCAGCATCATGTTGAAGTCGCGGGGCTCGGTCCACTGGCCGCGGGTGCCGCAGTTCGGGCAGGCGATGTCGGCGAGGCCGTTCTCGGGCGCGCGGCCCTTCTTCTCCTCGTACTCCTCGAGCATGTGGTCCTCGCGGAACCGCTTGTGGCAGTGCAGGCACTCCGTCAGCGGGTCGGTGAACACGCCGACGTGGCCCGAGGCGACCCACACCTGGCGGGGCAGGATCACGGCGGAGTCGAGGCCGACGACGTCGTCGCGCGACTGCACGACCGTGCGCCACCACTGCTTCTTGATGTTCTCCTTGAGCTCGACGCCGAGGGGCCCGTAGTCCCACGCGGAGCGGGAACCGCCGTAGATCTCGCCGCTCTGGAAGACGAAGCCGCGCCGCTTGGCGAGGGAGACGACGGAGTCGAGACGGGACGGTGCTGCCACGGTGAGTGCTCCTGGTGCCGGGGTCCTGCGCGCCTGGGTGGCGCGGAGGGAGGGATCGTCCGACAGGCTACCGGGCCGCGACCTCCCGTGACCGGCGGCGCCGCACCGCGGACGGACAGGCGGCCTCGCGGTTTTGACACTCGTTCTCAACAGTCCGATGATGGAGGCATGCCCCGTCGTCGCACCCTGCCCCTCGCCGTGTCCGCGGGGGTCGTCCTCGCCCTGTCCGCTTGCTCCTCCCCGGGCTCGGGCGGCTCCGGCGACGGCGACGGCATCGCGGTGCTGGCCTCGTTCTACCCGCTGCAGTACGTGGCGGAGCAGGTCGGCGGCGACCTCGTGCAGGTCGACACGCTGACGCCCCCCGGGGCCGAGCCGCACGACCTCGAGCTCTCCCCCGCCCAGGTGGACGAGGTGGGCCGCGCCGACCTGGTCGTGTACCTGTCGGAGTTCCAGGCCGCCGTGGACGACGCGGTGGACGCCAACCCGCCGGCGCACGTCGTGGACGCGGCGCAGGACACCGAGCTGCACGCCGCCGAGCACGGCGAGGACGGAGCGGACGGGGCCGACAGCGAGCACGCCGAGGACGACGGCCACGACCACGGCTCCCTCGACCCGCACTTCTGGCTCGACCCGACCCGCCTGCCGTCCGTCGCCGACGACGTCGCCGCGCAGCTCGCCGAGATCGACCCCGACCACGCCGACGAGTTCCAGGCCAACGCCGAGGCGTTCGCCCAGCAGATGGCCGACCTCGACGCCGAGTACACCACCGGACTGGCGTCGTGCGAGAGCCGCACGATCGTCACCACGCACGAGGCGTTCTCCTACCTGGCCGAGCGGTACGACCTGGAGCAGGTCGGGATCTCCGGCGTCGACCCCGAGGGCGAGCCGTCGCCGGCGCGCCTGGCCGAGGTCGGGAAGGTCGTGCAGGACGAGGGCGTGTCCACGATCTTCTTCGAGACGCTGGCCAGCCCGAAGGTCGCCGAGACGCTCGCCGACGAGCTGGGCGTCGACACCGCGGTGCTCGACCCGCTGGAGGGCCTGACGGACGACACGCAGGACTACGTCTCGGTCGCCCGGGCCAACCTCGAGACGCTCCGTACGGCACTCTCGTGCTCGTGACCGACACCACCGCGCCCGAGCCGGCCGTCCTCGCCACCGGGGTCGACGTCGTCCTCGGCGGGCACCAGATCCTGCAGGGGGTCGACCTGCGGGTCGAGCGCGGCGAGGTCGTCGCCCTGCTCGGCGCGAACGGCTCCGGGAAGTCCACCCTGGTCCGCGCCCTGCTCGGCATCGCGCCGCGCACCGCGGGCGAGGTCCGGCTCCTCGGTGGCGCGCTCGGTGACGGCGTGCCGTGGGAGCGGGTCGGCTACGTCCCGCAGCGGCTGCCCGCCGGCGGCGGCGTCCCGGCGACCGCGCTCGAGGTCGTGATGTCCGGCCTGGTGCACGGCCGCACGCTCCGTCCGCCGCGCGACGCCCGGAAGCGGGCGCTCGCCGCGCTGGAGGAGGTCGGCATGGCCCGGCACGCGCGCCGCTCGGTGCTCCAGATGTCCGGCGGCCAGCAGCAGCGGGTGCTCATCGCCCGCGCGCTGGTCCGGCAGCCCGACCTGCTGGTGCTCGACGAGCCGACCTCCGGGATCGACCTCCCGACCCAGGAGACGTTCGTCGCCACGGTCCGCCGGCTGCACGAGCAGGGCGGCACCGTCCTGGTGATCCTGCACGAGCTGGGCTCGTTCGCGGGCCTGATCGACCGCGCGGTCGCGCTGCGGCACGGCCGGGTCGTCTACGACGGCCCGCCGCCGACCCCGCGCGGCGAGCACGCCGGCCCCGAGCACGAGCACACCCACCCGCACGCCGACCCGCCCCCGCCGGACCCGGGCACCGGGCTGTCCATGGAGGTCCTGCCGTGACGTGGTTCGAGACGCTCGGGGCGATGCTGTCGTCCCCGCTGATGCAGCGCGCGCTGATCGCCGCCGTGCTGGTCGGCGCCGCCGCGCCCGTGGTCGGCACGTTCCTCGTGCAGCGCCGGCTCGCGCTGATGGGCGACGGGCTCGGCCACGTCGCGCTCACCGGCGTCGCGCTCGGCTGGCTGGTCGGCACCTGGGCCGGCCTGGTCCCCCAGGACGCGCTCGCGATCCCGGGCGCCGTGGTCGCCGCGCTGATCGGCTCGGTCGCGATCGAGTGGGTGCGCGCCCGCGGCCGCACCTCCGGCGACCTGGCGCTGGCGCTGATGTTCTACGGCGGCATCGCCGGCGGCGTGCTGCTGATCAAGCTCGCCGGCGGCACGAACGCCAACCTGGTGTCCTACCTGTTCGGCTCGATCTCGACCGTGTCGACCGGCGACCTGTGGTGGACCGCGGGGCTCGCCGTGGGCGTGCTGCTCGTCGGGCTCGGCCTGCGGCACGTGCTGTTCGCCGTGAGCCACGACGAGGAGTTCGCCCGCGGCTCGGGCCTGCCGGTGACCGCGCTCAACATGGTGGTCGCCGCGATGTCGGCGCTCACGGTGACGATCGCGATGCGCGTCGTCGGGCTGCTGCTGGTGAGCGCGCTGATGATCGTCCCGGTGGCGGTCGCGCAGCTCGTGGCCGGCTCGTTCACCCGGGTCATGGCCCTGGCGTCGGGCATCGGCGTCGCGGTCAGCGTCGTCGGGCTGTCGATCACCTACTGGGAGGACATCCCGCCGGGCGCGACGATCGTGCTGCTCGCGATAGGGCTGTACGCGGTCGCCGCGGTCACGCGGCCGCTGCTGGCGCGGCGCGGCGACGAGGCCCCGCACGACCCGCACCCGGAGCTCCCGGACGACGTGGAGCTCCCCGCGGCCCGCTGACGGCGCCGCCGGAGCCGGTCCGGTGGAGCGTTCTGCCCGACACGCCCCGGCGTGCCGGGCAGAACGCTCCACTCGACACCACTCACGGGCGAGGTGTCAGGCCGGCTGCTGCGCGTCCTGGACCACGCGCGCGACGTGCAGCGCCAGGTACGCGACCTCGTCCGGGGTGAGCGACGCCTGGAGCCGGACCTCGACGAGCCGCGCGAGCCGGTCGGCCGTGTCGACCGCCTCCGGGTAGGTCGCGCGGATCGCGTCACCCACGGCCGAGTGCTTCGCATCGTCGAGCTGCCGGCGCTGGTGCACCCGCACGAACAGGTACCGCAAGTGGGTCACGAACCGCCCGACGCTCACCCCGCCCGCCTCGAGCGCGACCCCGTGCGCGCCGGCGACGACGTCGAGGAACTGCTGGATCAGCCCGGTCATCGTGTAGCTGAAGGCGAGGTCGCCGGTCGCGAACCCGGCGTTGACCAGGTGCAGCGCCAGGCCGACGGCCTCGGTCGGCGGCAGCGGCGTCCGCACCCGCGCGTTGATCGCGTCGAGCAGCAGCAGGGCCTGCGCGTGCTCGTCGGCGTACAGGTTGGTGACCTCGGCCAGCAGCGGGTACTCGACCGCCTGCCCCGCCTCGGCCCGCGCCAGCGCGAAGCTGACGTGGTCCGCCATCGCGACGACCAGCGCCGGGCGGGCGGCGACCGCCTGGAGACCGACCTCGGCCAGCGCGTCCCCCACCAGCTGGACGTGCTCCGGCGGGATGCCGGCGAGCAGCCCCGCCAGGTGGTCCGGGTCGCGGCCGTCGTCGGGGCGGAACACGCGGACGATCCGCTCCGGGTCCGCCGCGTCGCCCGGCCGCGCCTGGAAGCCCAGGCCGCGGCCGGTGAGGATCACCTCGGAGCCGTCGTCGTCGCGCGCGAGGACCAGGTTGTTGTTGAACACGCGGAGGATGTCCACGTCGCTCCTCGCCGGTGGCTCGGGGTTCGGGGTGCGTCGCTCCGCGGGGCCGCGCCGCCGGCACGGCCCCCGCGGGGACGGTCAGGGCTCGACGTCGACGACGACCGCGCCCCGGGCGACGGTACCGGCCGGCCGCGGCTCGACGCGCGCGAGCGCCCGGGCGTTGACGACCGTGACGAGCGTCGTGGTGTCGTAACCCGCCTCGCGGACGACGCCGAGGTCCACGGTGACCAGCCGGTCCCCCGCCGCCACGTGCTCGCCCTTGCGGACGGCGACCTCGAAGCCGGTGCCCGCCAGCTTCACCGTGTCGATGCCGACGTGCACGAGCACCTCGACGCCGTCGGCGGTCTTCAGCCCGAACGCGTGCCCGGTGTCGGCGACCGTGAGCAGCTCGCCGGCGACCGGGGCCACGACCACGCCGTCCGCCGGGACCACGCCGACGCCCTCGCCGAGCGCCTTCGACGCGAACACCGGGTCGTCGACCTCGGCGAGCGGGACGACCTCGCCGGCCACGGGCGCCAGGACGGCGGTCGTGGGCGCGGCCGGGGCGGCGGGCGCGGCCCTGTCTCTTCTCCACATCTGACGCTGCCGACGAAGGCCGT
>NZ_JBYTEP010000032.1:36505-48257 GCF_058792015.1 Cellulomonas sp. EB106-03-03-XG116 | reverse complement strand
AGCCCCGGCGGCGCGCCGGCTCGCCCGCGCGCGCCCACGCCTCGGGGTCGGGCCACTCCTCGGCGCCAGGGTCCCGCCCGGGCACGGCGCCGTCCTCGGCGCGCGCGGCGGTGGCGACCCCGGACAGCACGACGTCGACCTGCTGCGCCCCGACGGCCCGCGCCAGCGCGAGCACGAGCCACGGCAGCGCCACGTGCACGAGCACCGCGCCGGCGCGGCCCTGGCCCGCGGCGAGCAGCAGGCTCGGCAGCGCGGCCCACACGACCGCGGCCCACACCCGCACGCCGACGGACCGGGTGGCCGCGCCCGCGGCGAACCAGGCGCCGAGCCCGGAGAGCAGCACCGAGCCCAGCACGAGCACGGCGAGCGCGACGGCGAGGCTGCCGCCGACGACGGCGGTCCCGGGCAGCAGGGCCGTGACCAGCGCGTCCGCGGGGCCGGGCGAGCCGAGGCCGCCCGGCACCCAGCCGCTCGTCGCCGCCGCCCACAGGTCACCCAGCCCGGACGACGCCGCGAGCAGCGCGCCCCCGACCAGCGACTCCCCGGACAGCGTGCCGAGCACGAGCGGACCGAAGGCCGCGGCCGTCACGACGACGAGGGCGACGGCGACGACCGCGAGGCCGGCGCGGCGCCGCAGGGCCAGCGCCGCGAGCTCGCGCAGCTCCAGCTCGCTGGGCGCGCGGACGACCCGGCGGGCCTCGGCGCGGGTGAGCCGCCGGTCGCGCCACTGCCGCCACACGGTGCGGCCGTCGGCCTGCAGCGGCCGCAGCGTGCGTCGCGGCACCGCGCGGGTACGGCGGGCCTGCGCCCGGGCGCGGACGACCGCCGCGGGCCGGCCCAGCGCGCGCAGGGGCGCGGCGAGCTCGGCGGCGGCGAGGGCCGGCTCCTTCGTCGCGATCCGGACCAGCACGCGCACCAGCCCGGCCAGGACGGCCATCACCGCGACGAGGGGCAGGAGCGGCAGCGGGGCCCAGACCAGGCGCTGGTGCAGCAGGGCGGCGCGGCGGGCGGCGTACGACCGCCGCGGGTCGGCGCCGTCGGGCTCGCCGTCCGCGTCCAGGTCGACGATCGAGGCCGGGTCCGTGCCGGGGTCGCGGAGCCCGTGGTACGCCGCCTGGGCGTGCCGGACGACCGCCGAGGGCACCACGAGCACCCGGTGGCCGGCCAGCCGCGCGCGGCGGGACAGGTCGAGGCCGTCGCCGAACGGTCCGAGCGCCGGGTCGGTCCCCCGCAGCTCGGCCCACACGTCCCGCCGGACGAGGGCGCCGACGACGCCGACGCCGAGCACGTCCTCGCGGCCGTCGTGCTGCCCCTGGTCGACCTCGCCGGGCTCCATGTCGGTCATGCGCCGGCCGGACCGCGAGGTGCGGACGCCGACCTCCAGCAGCCGGGCGGGCGCGGTCCAGGTCCGCTGCTTCACGCCCGCGACCCCGACGGACGGCGCCGCCTGCACGGCGCGGACCAGCTCGGCCAGCGCGGCGGGGTCCGGGGCGGAGTCGTCGTGCAGCAGCCACAGCCAGCGCGAGCCGCCGCCGGTCAGGTCGTCCTCGGCCGCGACGGCGGCGCGCACGGCGTCGCCGAAGGTGCGCGCGCCGGGGGCGGTCAGCAGCGTGGTGCTGCCCGCGGGCAGGCCGGCCTCCCGCAGCACCGCGGCGAGGCCCGGGTCCGGGCGGTCGCCCGCGTCGACGAGCAGCACCCGGGCGGGCGCGCGGGTCTGGGCGGCGAGCGCGCGGAGCGTCGTCGCCACGAACGGGGTGACGCCGCGCGCGACGACCACCGCCGTCGCGGGTGCGGCGGCGGGCAGGGAGCCCGTCGTGGGCGCGCCGGGGTGCAGCGTGCTGGCGGTCACGACGTCAGGCGCCCCGGCGGGCGCGATCAGACCACACGCCGCTTGAGCTTGCGGCGCTCACGCTCGGACAGGCCGCCCCAGATGCCGAACCGCTCGTCGTTGGCGAGCGCGTACTCCAGGCACTCCGCCCGGACCTCGCAGCCGGTGCAGACCTTCTTGGCCTCGCGGGTCGATCCGCCCTTCTCGGGGAAGAACGCCTCGGGGTCCGTCTGCGCGCACAGGGCGCGCTCCTGCCAGCCCATGATGCCGTCGTCCTCGGGCGTGCCGAAGAGCGGCAGCACGGGCGCGACCGCCTCGGTCTGGGGCGTGCGCGCCTCGGACGGGAAGGGTCCCTCGTCGTCGAGCAGACTCCACATGTGTGCCTCCCCCGTCGTGCTCGTGTCGATGGTCCGCAGGCCGTCCGCAGTCGCCTGCGAGCCACCCGTTCCAGGGAATTACACGCGTGTCGTTCCGCGTAGTCAAGCGGGAGACTGCTAATGGAGCGCTTACCGGGCGATATGTCCGTATCCGCGTGAACACGGGCACCTAGGCTGCTCCCGTGCCCCTCTCGACGCCCCGTCCCGCCACGTCCGTCGCCGACGTCCTGTCCGCCCTGCTCAGCGAGCCGGGCCGTCCCCGGCTCACCTGGTACGGCCCCGCGGGCGAGCGCATCGAGCTGTCCGGCGCCGTGCTCGACAACTGGGTGAGCAAGACCACCAACCTGCTCGTCGAGGAGCTCGACGCCGGTCCCGGGACGCGCGTCCTCCTGGACCTGCCGCCGCACTGGCGCACCGTCGTCTGGGCGCTGGCGGCGTGGCGGGTGGGCGCGACGGTGGCCACCGACGCGCACGCCGCGGCGGCGACCGCCGACGTGGTCGTCTCGGACCGCCCGGCGGCGCTCGACCTGCCCCGCGGCGCCGGGGTGGTCGCCGTGGCGCTGCCCGCGCTGGCGCGCCGGTTCGACGGCGACCTGCCGGCCGGCGCGCTCGACGCCGCGCAGTCCGTGATGACCTACGGCGACGTCGTCGGCTGGGCGCCCGCGGTCGAGCCGGCGGAGCCCGCGCTGGAGGTCGGCGCGACGCCCGTCCCGCACGGGGGGCTGGTCGATGCGGCGTCCGGGGCGGCGCCGGTGCCCGCGGGGGCGCGCGCGCTGCTGCCCGTGTCGGACGAGCGCGGCGCCACCGCGCCGGCGCTGCTCGCGACCCTGGGCGTGCTGGCGGGCGGCGGCTCGGTCGTGCTGCTGCGCCCGGAGCCCGGGGACGCCGCCGAGCAGACCGCGCGGGCGGACCGGATCGCGACCTCGGAGCGGGTCACGACCCGCCTCTGACCCGCCCCGGCCCGCGTCCCGCCCGCCTCCCGCCCGCCTCCCGCCCGCGAGGTCGTCACATCGCGGTGAGGTCGTCACGCACGAGTGACGACCTCACGCGGTGGTGACGACCTCACACGGTGGTGACGGCCGGCCCGCCCGGGACGCGCCGCCGCGCTCGTCCGTCGCCCCGCCCCCGGCGGCACCGACCCGCCGGGGCCCCGGCAGCGTGCTCAGCCCGCCGGCGCGACCGTCCCGTCGTCCTGCACCAGGCCGACCCACACCTCGCTCCACGTCGTGTCGACGGTCCGCGGCACGCCCGTCAGCGTCCGGCCCAGCGTCGTGGACGCCGTCGCGCCGACCGACTCCGCCGGCGGCACCGTCCACGCGTAGCTGCCCGGGTCGAAGCTGAGCGCCGCGACCGGCCCGCCGCCCCACGCCGCGCGCACCGCCGCGAGGTCGGCCGTCGTCGGGGGCGACACGAACTCGACCACCTCGACGTCGCACAGCACCCGCAGCGTCGCGAGGTACCGGAACGGGCTCGAGTGCGTCCAGACCACGCGGTCGACGCCCAGGTCGGCCAGCTCGTCGCACACGGCGTGCGCCTGGGTCGCCCGGCCGGACAGCTCGACGACCGACGCCCCGGGCCGCCACGTCGTCAGCGGGAACGCGACGACCGCGAGCGCGAGGCCGGCGGCAACCGCCCGTCGGGCCGCGGCCGGGGGCGCCCACGACCACCACGCACCGGCGACCGCCTCGAGCGCCACCGCCCCCGCGATGAGCAGGCCCGGGAACGTCGCCGGCAGCAGCCGGCGCACCGCCCACACCTGGTCGGGGGTGATGCTCGCGCGCACGAGCGGGAACACGGCGGCGACGCCGATCACGGAGACGACCACCGCCGCGGCCGGGTCGCGCCCCGCCACCGACCGGCGCGCGAGCAGCGCGAGACCGGCGAGACCCAGCACCACGGCGGGCACGCCGAGGTACCAGCCGACCCAGGCCAGCGTGCGCTCGTCGTACGACCGCGTGGCGTCCAGCGGCTCGCCCGCCGCGGCCTGCAGGACCTGGACGGCGTAGCCGGCGCCGGACTCCGGGTCGACGTAGTGCCCCTGCCACCACAACGGCCGGCTCGCGAGCACCACGCCCCCGGCGACGACCGCGGCCGCCGCGATGCGACCCAGGCCGCGGCGACGACCGAGCGCCGCGGCCCTGGCGCCCCGGAGCCACCCGGCCGGCAGCACGAGGACGAGGACGGCGAGCACGACGACGACCCCGGCGGCGACGAGGAGCGCCCGGAGCTGCGTGGCGTGCACCCGCGCGTACTCCGGGCTCAGGAGCAGCACGTCGAGCAGGCCCAGCCCGACCATCGCCGCACCGGCGCCGAGCGCGGCCAGCCCGCTCCGGGTCGCGGCCCGGCGGTCGGCCCGCCCCGGCGGCGACACGCCCGCGAGCGCGTAGCCCACGGCGAGGCCGACGAGGACGACGGCGCCGTCGATCCGCGCGGCGCCCACCGCGCCCAGCAGCAGCCCGGCGAGCGCGTGCGCGCCCACGGCGCTCCGGCGCCAGGCGGAGTGTCCGACCGCGAGCCCGCCGCACAGCAGCGCGATCGTGAGCGGCTCCGTGTACGCGGCGCGCGTGCCGACGAGGAACGGCAGGCTGCCTGCGAGCGCCGCCGTGGGCACCAGGGCCCAGAAGGGCCCGGCGACCCGGCGTGCCGCCGCGAACACCGAGAGCAGCGCGATCGCACCCAGCACCACGCCGCCCGCCAGCACGGCGTGCTCGCCGCCGCACCAGCCGAGCACCGCGAGCAGCGCGGGCAGCATGCTGCTGCCCTGGGCGTGCAGCGCGCCGCCCTGCAGCCAGAAGGCCTCGGTGGCGGCGCTCCCGCCGGCGGTCGCTGCGGCCGCCGCCTCCGCGCTCCCGACGGGGATGGCGCTCGACGGGTGCTGCGTGAGCCACAGCGCCTTGAGCGTCAGGAACCCGGGATCGCGGTTCACGACGACGTACTCCCCTGCGCTGGACCAGCCCCAGACCGTCCAGCCCGCGACGAGCGCCAGGGCCACCAGGGCGGCCAGCAGGTGGCGCCGGCCCGTGGGCGACGACGGGACCCAGTGCCACGTGACGAGGACGAGGACCACCGCGAGGGGCAGCACGACGACGGGCCGGAACTGCCCCGCCAGCACCGCGACGAGCGCCGCGAGCCCGACCGCCAGCAGGGCGACCGGCGCGCGGTCGGGCAGCGCGCGGACCACGGCACCCGCGAGCTCGGCGGCGCGCCGCGCGGCACCCGCTCTGGAGGTGGCACGCGGCTCCCGCGGCCCGCGCCCTCGCGCGCTCACCCGGGTCGACCCGTCAGGGGACGTCGGCCTGGACGAGCGTGCCCCCACCCTCGACGGCGAGCGCCCCGTCGGACGCCGGCACGAACGCCGCCTGTCCGCGGGTCAGCGTGAGCGCACCGTCCCCGGCCGAGCTCACGGTCATGCGTCCCTCGAGGCACAGGAGGACCCGCGGGCCCCGCCCGGGGAGCGGGTGCACCTGGCCGTCGTCCACCCGCGTCACCGACAGCTCGAAGTCGTCCACGGGCGCGTAGTAGACCCGGGTCGCCCCGTGGAACTTCTCGGGCGCGATCCGGATCGGCGGGGCCGCCACGTAGTCGACGTTCCGGAGGAGCTCGTCGACGTCGACATGCTTCGGCGTCAGCCCTGCGCGCAGCACGTTGTCCGAGCTCGCCATGATCTCGATGCCCAGGCCCCTGAGGTACGCGTGCACCCCGCCGGCGGGGACGAACAGCGCCTCCCCGGGCTGCAGCGTCACGGGGTTGAGCAGCAGGGACGTCACCACCCCGGGGTCACCGGGGTACGCGTCCTGCAGCCGCACGACGGTCCGGTCCGCCCGCGGCGAGACCGACCCGCTCCCGAGCCGGGCCGCGCACGCGGCCGCGACCTCCGCGACCGCCTCCGGCGTCGGCCGTGTCTCGGGCCGCAGCAGGCGTGTGAAGACGGCCTCGATGCCCGCTGCCGACGGCGACGCCGCGAGCATCGCGTGCAGCTCCCGCGCGAGCGGCACGTCGAGCCCCTCCAGCAGCTCGGCGGCCCGACGGGGCGCGCGGAACCCGCACATGGCCTCGAACCGGGTGAGGGCGTAGACGAGCTCGGGCTTGTGGTTGCGGTCGCGGAAGTTCCGGTGCGGCGCGTCCACGGGGACACCGGCGGACTCCTCCTCCGCGAACCCGCTCCGGGCGCGCTCGACCTGCGGGTGCACCTGGAGCGAGAGCGGGGTCTCGGCGGCGATGACCTTGAGGAGGTACGGCAGGGCGGCACCGAACCGCGCCTCGACGTCTGCGCCGAGCACCGCGGCCGCGTCGGCGGCGATGACCTCGTGCATCGGCGGCCCGGGCGTGCCCTCCTCCGAGACGCACCGCGACGGGGCGCTGGCGTGCGCGCCGAACCACGCCTCGGCGACCGGCTGCCCTGTCGGCTCGAGCCCGAGCAGCGTCGGGATCGCGGTCGGCGATCCCCAGGCGTAGTTCTGGATCGCGGTCGTGAGGCGGTACACGTGGTCCCCGGAGGCTCGGCGGCAGGACAGGGGTCCGATGGTAGCGGCCGGCCCGCGGCCTCCCGGCGAGCGCGCGGGTGAGGCGTCAGCCGCGCCCGGGCGCGTGCGCCACCGCGACGATGTTGACGCTCGGCGCCGCGCCGGCTGCGACGCGCACGTCCCCCGGGCCGAACCCGAAGTCGCGCCTGCCCCCGCCTGGGGGACGACCCGCCGACCTGCCGCCGATGAGCCGCTTCACGAGCCGCACGCCTCCCAGGCGCCAGCGGTCCGGGATCCCGGGGAACGTCACGGGGTACGTCAGCAGCCGCGTGCGCCGGTACCGGCGGAGCTCCGCGCGCAGGACGGCCGGCCCGGCCGTCATGCCGAGCACCTCGACGTCGGGGAACTCCCGTGCGAGCACGGTGCGCAGGCCCTCGGGCGCGTACTCGGTGACGTGGAACTCGTTCCAGGGCCGCTGACCGGGGAAGAGCCGCAGGGTGCGGTCGGGCGTGACGCACAGGAAGACGCCACCCGGCCGCAGCACCCGGCGGATCTCCGCGAGGTAGCGGTCGACCGAGCGGACGTGCTCGATCACCTGGAACGACACCACGACGTCGAAGGCGTCGTCCTCGAAGGGCAGCGCGCTGCGCTCGATCGCCCCGATGGTCCGGAAGTCGAGGTTCGGCAGCCGGTAGTGCGCCCGCGCGTGCTCGACGGCCTCGGGGGCGATGTCCACCCCGGTGACGCGCGTCGCCACCTCCGCCAAGCCGGCCGTCCCGTACCCGGTGCCGCACCCGAAGTCGAGGACCTCCTTGCCGGCGACGTGGGGCCGGGCGAAGTCGTAGGTGGCGGCGTGCAGCACGTAGATCAGGTAGTCGCCCTCCGACGACTGGTACTCGTCGATCGTGATGCGCTCGGTCGTCGCCTCGCCGCGCGCGGCCTCGTGGCCCCCTGGACTGCTCGCCGTCATGTCCCCAATGTACGGAACGACCGACGCCGCGTCAGGGGTTCGGGCCGGTCGACGACGCACCGAGCGCGAGCCGGAGCTGCACGCCCATCTGCTCGCGGGAGTAGACCTCGCGGCACCGGCTCGCGTAGGTCGCGGCGCGCCGTTCCGCGGCTCCGGGGTCGGTCGCCACCCGCTCCAGCGCGGCGCGCCACGCCTCGGCGTCGCCGGACGGCAGCAGCTCCCCGGTCTCCCCGGGCAGCACCGCGTCGCGGAGGCCCTCCAGGTCGGCGGCGAGGACCAGCGAGCCGCGCACGGCGGCCTCGACCGCCACCAGGCCGAACCCCTCCATGTCGCCCGCGACCGGCACGTTGGGCTGGACGAACACGTCGGCTCCGCGCATGAGCAGCTCCCGGTCCGCGTCGTCGACCGCCCCGAGGAGGCGCACCCGGTCGCCGAGCCCGTGCGCCGCGACCGCAGCGGCGATCCGGTCCGCGTCCTCCCCCGACCCGGCCACCAGGTGCACGGCACCGGGGACCCCCGGCAGCACCGCGTCCAGGAACCAGGCGACGCCCTTGCGACGCACGAGGCGCC
The DNA here is from genome assembly GCF_058792015.1 of Cellulomonas sp. EB106-03-03-XG116. Taxonomy (NCBI): domain Bacteria; kingdom Bacillati; phylum Actinomycetota; class Actinomycetes; order Micrococcales; family Cellulomonadaceae; genus Cellulomonas; species Cellulomonas sp. EB106-03-03-XG116. The sequence continues at coordinate 40,049 of NZ_JBYTEP010000032.1, read as the reverse complement.
CGACCGTGACCAGGACCGTCGCACCCGCGGGGACCTCGAAGCGGCGCCGCAGCTCGGCGCGCGCGGCGTCACGCGCCGGACCACCCTCGGGAAGCCGCACCCCCAGGCGCACCACGACGACGCGGTCGGCCGGCGCTCCTGCCTGCACGACGGTCGCGGCCGTGGCGGCGCTGATCGCGAGCACGCGCGGTGCACGCGGCAGCACGCGGCGCACCAGCCACTGGTAGACGGGCTGCCGCCACACCACGTCCTTCCCCATCGCCATCGTGGCGTGCGGGACCCGCAGCAGGACGAGCACCGGGCGCAGCAGCAGGTACAGCAGGACGTCCCCGACCAGGACGTACCCGACCTCGCGCCCCCGCACGAGCCGGACGGTGCGGAGCACCGCCCCGGGCAGCCACACGGGCATCCGCGCGTTCGACCCGCCGTGGGCGACGAGACGGTCGCGGCCGTCGCCCGCGGCCGACAGCGTGGCCCACACGTCGGAGGCGAGGGTCTCCATCCCGCCGACGGAGGGCGGGAACTTCCGGGTCACGAAGAGGGTCGCGGTGGCCACGGTGCTGCACCCTACGCGGAACCGGGCGGTACACCGGCGCCGACTACCATCACGGGGTGCCCGACACCGAACCGCAGACCAGCACGCCCGCCCCCGCGACCTCCCGGGCTCGCTGGCGCGCGGTCCTCAAGTGGGCCGCCCTCGGGCTCGTCGTGGTCTTCGCCGCGGTGTTCGTCGCGCAGGAGTGGACCGGGTTCGTCGCGGGCCTGCGCCGGCTCGACCTGGCGTCCGTCGCCGGCGCGGTCGCGGCCATCCTCGTCGGCCTGTGCTGCGCCATGCTGTCCTGGCGCGCGGTGCTGACGGGCGTGGGCTCACGCCTGCCGCGCCTGGCGGCGGCGCGCGTGTACTTCCTCGGCCAGCTCGGGAAGTACGTCCCGGGCAGCGTGTGGCCGATCGTCGCGCAGGCCGAGCTCTCGAAGGAGTACGGCGTCCCCCGGGCGCGCGCCGGCCTCGCGTCGCTGACCCAGATGCTGGTCGGCCTGGTCGTCGGCGTCTGCGTCGCGGGCGTGACGCTGGCGCTGTCCTCGCCCGACGCATTCGCCAGCTACTGGTGGCTCGTGCTGGTCGCGGTCGCCGGCGTCGTGGTGCTCCTGCCCCCGGTCTTCAACCGGCTGGTGACCCTGGCGCTCCGCGCCACGCGCCGTGAACCGGCCGGTGCGATCGGTGGCCGGGCGGTGCTCGCGTCGGCCCTGTGGTGCCTCGGGATGTGGGCGGCGTTCGGCACGCACCTCTGGCTGCTGGCCCGGTCCATCGGTGCGCCCCCGGACGGCCTGTTCCTGCTGACGACCGGCGGCTACGCGCTCGCGTGGGTCGTCGGGTTCGTGATCGTGTTCCTCCCGGCGGGCGCGGGCGCCCGCGAGGCCGCCCTGGTCCTGGCGCTGGCCCCTGCGCTCCCCCGCGAGGACGCGCTCGTGCTCGCCGTGGTGAGCCGGTTCCTCATGCTCGCCGGGGACGGCGTCAGCGCCGGTGCGGCGATCCTGGCGGAGAAGGCGCACGCCCGCCGGACGGCGGTCAGCGCGTCCGGTCGTACTGGATCTGCTTGATCCGCTCGAGCTGGTCCTCGAGGAGCACCCGGTTGGTGCGCTGCAGGTCCGAGAGCACGCCGAGCGCGACGGACAGCAGCGCCGCGACCGACATGATCGCGGCGAAGATCAGCGACTGGACGTTGCCGGCGTCCCCGTGCAGCGCCCACAGGACCAGGAAGCGCACCATCGGGATCAGCGCCAGCACGCCGAACACGACCGCGAGCGTCGCGAAGATCGCGTAGGGCTTGAACATCAGGTAGCTGCGCACGATGGCCGAACCCGACTTGGCCATGTGGTGGAAGATGTTCTTGAAGAGCCGCGACTCACGGGTCTTGGCGTTCGTGGTCACGGGCACCGACACGATCCGCAGGCGCTTGTGCCCCGCCTGGATGATCGTCTCCATGCAGTAGGAGAACTCGGTGACGATGTTCAGCCGGTACAGCGAGGCGCGCGAGTAGGCGCGGAAGCCGCTGGCGGCGTCCGGCAGCCGGGTGTCCGCCGCCCGGTTGACCACCGCGCTGCCGAACCGCTGCATGACCTTCTTGAACGGCGAGAAGTGCGCGATCGTCGCGGTCTGCCGGTCGGCGATGACGATGTCGGCGACGCCCTCGATGACCGGCCGCACCAGGTCGGGGATCCGGTCCTGCGGGTACTGGTTGTCCCCGTCGGTGTTGACCACGACGTCCGCGCCGTGCGAGAGCGCGTAGTCCACCCCGTCGCGGAACGACCGGGCGAGGCCCATGTTCCGCGAGTGCCGGACGACGTGCCGGACGCCGAGCTCCCGGGCCACCTCGACCGTGCGGTCCGAGGAGCCGTCGTCGATCACGAGGATCTCGAGCTCGTCGACGCCGTCGATCTGCTTCGGGATGGAGGCGAGCACGGCGGGGAGCGTGTCCTCCTCGTTGAGGCAGGGGATCTGGACGAAGACCTTCATGAGCTTCCTGACGCACGGGGAGGGGACGCGCCAGTATCGCAGGTCGCGCGCGACCGGTGCCGCCACCCTCCCGGGTGGGACGACCACACGCGACGGCCGTCATGCGCCACACTGTGTGCCCATGCGCGGCATCATCCTCGCGGGAGGCTCCGGCACCCGCCTGCACCCGATCACCCTCGGCGTCAGCAAGCAGCTGGTCCCGGTCTACGACAAGCCGATGATCTACTACCCGCTCTCCACCCTGATGCTCGCGGGCATCAGGGACGTGCTGGTGATCACGACACCGCACGACGCGGAGCAGTTCCGGCGCCTGCTCGGCGACGGCTCCCAGTTCGGCATCTCGATCAGCTACACGGTCCAGGCGGAGCCGAACGGCCTGGCGCAGGCGTTCGTGCTGGGCGCGGACTTCGTCGGCGGCGACTCCGCGGCCCTCGTGCTCGGCGACAACATCTTCTACGGCCCCGGCCTCGGCTCGCAGCTGACCCGGTTCGAGGACATCGACGGTGCCGCCGTCTTCGCGTACCGGGTCGCCGACCCGACCGCGTACGGCGTCGTCGAGTTCGACGACCAGGGCCGGGCGCTCTCCCTGGAGGAGAAGCCGGCCGAGCCGAAGTCGTCGTACGCCGTCCCCGGCCTGTACTTCTACGACAACGACGTGGTGGCGATCGCGAAGGACCTCGAGCCCTCCGCCCGCGGCGAGTACGAGATCACCGACGTGAACCGCCACTACCTGGAGCAGGGCAGGCTGCAGGTCGAGGTGCTCCCCCGCGGCACCGCGTGGCTGGACACCGGCACCTTCGACTCGCTCCTCGAGGCCTCGGACTACGTCCGGACGATCGAGTCCCGGCAGGGCCTGAAGATCGGTGCGCCCGAGGAGGTCGCCTGGCGCCGCGGGTTCCTGTCGGACGACGACCTGCGGGTGCGGGCGGAGAAGCTGGTCAAGTCCGGGTACGGCACCTACCTGCTGGGCCTGCTGGCCGACGGCCGCGACTGACCCCCGGGGGGCGGGGCCGGCGACGTCGCCGGCCC
>NZ_JBYTEP010000032.1:0-36495 GCF_058792015.1 Cellulomonas sp. EB106-03-03-XG116 | reverse complement strand
GCAGCCTCCCCTCCCTCCCGTGGGGGCTGTGCCCCCCCCCCCCCCCCCCCCGCCGCCCCGTCGGCGTCAGGCGAGGACGGCCCCCGCCGCGGCGTCCCACCGCGCGGCCCAGTCCCCGATCGGCTCGACGCCCGCGGCGCGCAGCGCCTCGTGCCCGAGGACGGAGTACGCCGGCCGCGGCGCGGGACGGACGAACTTCTCCGAGGTCGTCTCCCGCACGATCGCGGGGTCGAGCCCGGCAGCCGCCACGGCGGCCCGCGCGAACCCGTGCCACGACGTCCGCCCCTGGGACGTGCCGTGGTACGTCCCGGCCGGGGCCCCCGACGCGACGAGCCGCTCGACGAGGTCCGCGAGGTCGGCGGTCCACGTGGGCTGACCGACCTGGTCGGCCACGACGTCGAGGCCGCCCTTCTCCGCGGCGACCCGCGCGATCGTCTTCGGGAAGCAGCCGCCGTGCGCGCCGTACAGCCACGCCGTGCGCACGATCAGGTGGTCCGGGGCCTCCGCGCGGACCGCCCACTCCCCCGCCGCCTTGGTGCGGCCGTACGCCGAGCGCGGCAGGATCGGGGCGTCCTCGGCGTACGGCCGGTCCGCGTGGCCGTCGAAGACGTAGTCGGTGGAGACCTGCACCAGGCGGGCGCCCGCCGCCCGCGCGGCGCGGGCCAGCAGGGCGGGTCCGGCGGCGTTCACCGCGAACGCGGCCGCCTCGTCGGACTCGGCCGCGTCGACGGCGGTGTACGCGGCCGCGTTGGCGACCACGTCGAACCCCGCCGCGGCGTCCGCGGTCGCCACGGGGTCCGTGACGTCGAGGTCGGCGCGCCCGAGCGCGGTCACCTCGTGGCCGCGCTCGCGCAGCAGCGTCACAAGGTCCTGCCCGAGCATCCCGTGGGCACCCGTCACCAGCCAGCGCACGTCTTCTCCTCTTGTCGGCGAACCACGGCAGCGTACCGGCCCGGCTAGGCTTCCCCCCGGCCGTTCGAACCCTGAGAGGACCCCCATGACCTACCGCGAGCTCGCCGTCCCCGGTGCCTGGGAGATCACCCCGAAGCAGCACGGCGACCCCCGTGGCGTCTTCCTCGAGGCGTTCCAGGGCGGCCCGTTCGCCGAGGCGACCGGTCACCGGTTCGACCTGCAGCAGGCCAACATCTCGGTGTCGGCCGCCGGCGTCCTGCGCGGCATCCACTTCGCCGACGTCCCCCCGGGCCAGGCCAAGTACGTGACGTGCCCGAAGGGCGCGGTGCTGGACGTCGTCGTCGACATCCGCGTCGGCTCGCCGACCTTCGGCACCTGGGACGCGGTGCTCCTGGACGACGTCGACCGGCGGGCGATCTACCTGGGCGAGGGCCTGGGCCACGCGTTCCTGTCCCTCGAGGACGGCTCGACCGTGATGTACCTGTGCTCGACGGGCTACTCGCCCGGGCGCGAGCACGGCATCCACCCGCTCGACCCGGAGGTCGGCATCGACTGGCCGACGCAGGCGCGCGACGGCTCGCCGATCACGCCGCAGCTCTCGGAGAAGGACCTGGCCGCCCCGTCGCTCGCCGAGGCCCGCGCGTCCGGCCTGCTGCCCGACCACGACGCCGTGCAGCGGTACGTCGCCGGCCTGGCCTGAGTTCCTGCCCCGGGCGCGTCGACCGACCCCGCCCGGGGCGGTCGGCGGGGTCAGCGTCGCGCGGCCAGCGCGCCCTCGTACGCGGCGACGTGCGCCCGGGCCGCCTCGCGCCAGGTGAACCCGGCCGCGCGGGCCTCGGCGGCGCCCGCCAGCCGCGCCCGCCGGGGCGCGTCGTCGAGCAGGTCCCGCAGCGCGACGGCGATCTCCGCGGCGGCCGTACCCGTGTACGCGACGGCGTCGCCGCCGACCTCCGGCAGGGACAGCTCGCGGGTGGTGAGCACCGCCGACCCGCACGCCATGGCCTCCAGCACCGGCAAGCCGAACCCCTCGCCCAGGCTCGGGTACGCGACCACGGTCGCCCCGGACAGCAGCCCGGCCAGGGCGCCCAGCGGCAGGTAGCCGGTGCGGATCAGACGCAGCCCGGCCGGCACCGCCGACACCGCCGCGTCGACCGCGGTGTCCCAGCCGGCGCCGCCGGCGAGCACGAGCGCGGGCGCGGGCCCGTCGCCCGCGTCCGCGCACGCCCGCACCCAGCCCTCGATCAGCGCGGGCACGTTCTTGCGCGGCTCCAGCGTGCCGAGGAACGCCACGTACGGTTCGTCGGCACCGAGCCCGACCGCGGCACGCACCCGCGCGCGCTCGGCGGCGTCCACGGGGTGGAACACCCCGGTGTCGACCCCGTGGTAGGCGACGGTGAACCGGCTCGCGGACCCGCCCGCGTAGCGCACGACCTCGTCCCGGGTGGCCCGGGACGGCACCACGAGCCCCGCCGCGCGGCGCACGGCGAGCCGGGTGGCGGTGCGGAAGAACCGCGCCTTCACCGGCGAGTGCAGCTGCGGGTGGCTGAAGAACGTGGCGTCGTGCAGCGTGACGACCAGGGGCACCGGCGTCGCGACCGGGAAGGTGTAGTGCGGGCTGTGCAGCAGGTCCACCCCGCGCCGGGCCAGCAGGGGCAGGGCCGTCTGCTCCCAGGCGAGCCGGGCGGGACGGCGCTCGACCAGCGCCGGGACGGGGACCACGTCGGCCCCGGGGACGAGCGCGGCCGTCTGGTCGGCGTCACGCGCCTGGCACACCACCCGCAGGCCCACCCCCTCCGCCTCGAGGGCGGGCAGCAGCGCGTCGACGTAGCGGCCGACACCTCCGCGGTCCGCAGGGATGGCCGTCGCGTCGAACAGAACTCGCACCTCGCCATCGTAGGTGCGGGCCGGGCCGGGCCGATGCGCGACACTGGGCGCATGGACACCTCCCTGCCGGGCACCGCCCCGTGACGGCGGCCACGCCGCAGGAGCTCGCGCCCGCGCGCCCCGACGTCCGCACCGCCCCGGAGGCCCGGCTGCGCCGGTGGCGCGGCCGCCAGATGGACCCGCGGCGCAACGGGCTCAACGTGGTCCGCCTCGGCCTCGCGGTGCTGGTGCTGCACGCGCACGCCTACTACATCTCCGGGCGCGGCGTCGGCCCGCACGTCGACGGCGAGAACCTCGGCGGCTGGGCGGTGTTCGGGTTCTTCGCGGTCAGCGGCTACCTGATCACCGGTTCGCGCTGGCGCAACCCGCTGTCGACGTACCTGGTGCACCGGGTGGCGCGCATCTTCCCCGCGTTCGTGGTCTGCCTGCTGGTGATGGTGGCGGTGGTGGGGCCGATCGGCTACGTGTGGCTGCACGGCACGCTGTCGGGCTACCTCACGACGAGCACCACGCCGGCGAACTTCGTCTGGAGCAACCTCTTCCTGCGGGTGAACGCCTACGACATCGCGGGGACGCCGGCCGACGTGCCGTACCCCGGGGCGTGGAACGGCTCGCTGTGGAGCCTGTACTACGAGTTCCTCTGCTACCTGGTGGTCGGGCTGCTCGCCCTGGTCGGCTTCGTGCGCCGTTCCGTCTGGGGCCTGGTGGGGGCGTTCGTGCTGTCGGTGGCCGCCCACGCGGGCTGGCCGCACGGCGTCGCGACCCTGCTGGGCGGCAACGTCGACGCCCAGCTGCTCGCCAAGCTGCTGCCGCTGTTCCTCGGCGGCGCGCTCGTGGAGCGGCTGCGGCACCGCCTCCCGATGCACTGGGCTGCCGCGGCCGGCAGCGTGGCGGTCGTCGCGGGAGCGGTGTGGCTGCTCGACGGGTGGGGTGCGCAGCTGACCGCGCCGTTCCTCGCGTACGCGCTGATCTGGGTCGGGTCGGCGCTGCCGATCCCCGACCTGCTGCGGCGCCACGACGTGTCGTACGGCATCTACATCTACGCGTTCCCCGTCCAGCAGCTGCTGGTGCTGACCGGCGCGCACGAGCTGCCGCTCCTGGCGTACGACGTCGTCGCCCTCGCGGTCACCGTGCCGCTGGCCGTCGCGAGCTGGCTGGTCGTCGAGCGGCCGGCGATGCGGTGGGCCCGGCGGTCCACCGCCGCACGGCCCGCCTGAGACGACGACGGGGCGGACCCTCCGGTCCGCCCCGTCGTCCCGCGCCGGTCAGGCGCCCTGCTGCTCGTCCACCCACCGCGCGAGGCGGTCGACGCCCTCCGCGAGCGACACCTGCGGGGCCCAGCCCAGCACCTCGCGTGCGCGGGTCACGTCGGCCCACGCGTGGCGCACGTCGCCCTGCCGGTACTGCCCCGTGACGTGCGGGTCCGGCGCGCCGTAGAACCGCGCGATCAGCCGGGCCGCGTCGGCGATCGTCTGGTGCTCCCCGGAGCCGATGTCGATCGGGTCGCTGCCGGGGTCGGCGGCCGTCGACGCCGCGAGCAGCGCCCGCGCGACGTCGTCGACCAGCACGAAGTCGCGGCGCACCGCGCCGTCCTCGTAGAGCGGGATGGACGCGCCCTCGCGTGCCAGCCGGCAGAAGAGCGCCATGATCCCGGTGTAGGAGTTGGTCAGCGACTGGCCGGGGCCGTAGACGTTCTGCAGCCGCAGGACGACCGCCTCGACCCCCTCGGAGTTCGCCCACGAGGTGATGATGTGCTCCTGCGCCAGCTTGGTCGCGCCGTAGACGCTCACCGGCGCCGGGCGGGTGGTCGCCGCGGACATCGCGACGGGCTCCGCGCCGGGGAAGTCCCACTCGTGCCGCTCCAGGATCTCCGCGGTGCGCTGCCCCGGCAGGAACAGCGTGCCGTCGGCGCGGCGCCAGGCGCCCTCGCCGTAGACCGCGCGGCTGCTCGACAGGACGATGCGGCGCGGCCGGACGCCGGCGCGCCGCAGGCCGTCCAGCATCTGCGTGGTGCCGACCACGTTCGCCTCGGCGTGCCGGGTGGACTCGGTGAGCGACTGGCCGGTGCCGGTCTCGGCCGCGAGGTGGATGACGACGTCGGGTCGGACGTCGGCGAGCAGCGCGTCCCACGCGGCCGGGTCGGTGACGTCGCCGACGACCAGCTCGACGCCCTCGGCGAGCTCGGCGGGCCGCTCCGGGCGGGCGTGCACCTGCGGGTGCAGGTTGTCGAGCGCGACGACCCGCCCGAACGTCCGCACGAGGTCCGCGGACATGGTCGTGCCGATGAAACCCGCCCCGCCGGTGACGAGGACGGTCTCCTCCTGGGGCGTGCGGGCGGGCGTGGGCGCGTTCACTGCGGGTCCTCTCGTCGGGTGCCGGCGGGTCGTCCGCCGCGGGTGGGGGTCGGGGCGGCGGTCACGACCGCATCGGGCCGAACGCGTGCCGGAGCATGGTGCCCACGGCGCCGGACCGGACCGCGCGCGGGAGCAGGGTCAGCGCGTGCAGCCGCGAGGTGACCGCGAGCCGGGCGGCGCGCGCGGCGCGGTGCCAGCCCTGGGCGTCGCAGCGCGCGGCCACGTGCGCGAAGTAGGCGCGCTCGCCGCTGAACCGGCGGCCGTCCAGCAGCGACGCCGAGGAGGCGCTGTGGCTGTGCCGCCGGTACCGGAAGCACACCCGCGGCTCGAGGACGAGCTGCTCGCCGTCGAGCACCATGTCCATGACCAGAGCGAGATCCTGGATCAGCGGCAGGTCGTCGAGGAACGGCGTGCGCACCAGCACGTCGCGCCGGAACACGAGCGACGGCCAGTACAGCCAGTCGCCGTGCATCAGGTTCGCGGCCAGCGGCTCGCCGGACAGCACCCGGGCCGCGCTCGCGCGCGGCCGGACCACGTCCTGCTTCACGCGGTCGGCCAGCGGGCGCACCACCCGGCCGTGCTCGTCGATCACCTCGACACCGGGCTGGACGATCGCGGCACCCGGGAACCGGGCCCGAGCCGCGAGCACCACGTCCACGAAGTCGGGCAGCAGCACGTCGTCGCAGCCCAGGATGACCACGGACTCCTGCGTCGCCATCGACACGCAGGTGCGGTAGTTCGCGGTGATGCCCTCGTTCTGCTCCTTGCGCACGTACGTGATGCGCGGGTCGTCCATCGACGCGAACCAGGCCGGGACGCTCTCGTCGGGGTACGCGTCGTCCACCACCGTGAGCAGCCAGTCCCCGTTGCGCTGGGCCAGCACGCTCGCCACCGTCTCGCGGAGCAGGGCCGGGTCGCCCCAGAACGGGACGAAGATGTCGAGCGGCATGCAGGAGGACCTTCCGGATCGGGCGGGTGACATGGGCCAGACTAGGGGCGCCGCGCGCCGCGGCTCACCCCGACCCGGAGGCAGAACCCCTGTGAACGTCCCGTCCCGCACCCTCCCCCGCGTCGTGCTGTCCATGCTGACGCTGGTCCCCGGGGGGATGGGTGGGACCGAGACGTACGCCCGGGAGCTCGGCCGGGAGCTGGCCCGGTCCGGCCGCGTGTCGGCGTCGGTGCTGCTGCCCGCGCAGGCGGCCGGGTTCGTGCCGGATCTGCCCGAGGTGCTCGCCCCCGAGATCGTCCCGTCGCCCTCGACGGCGGCGCGGCTGCGGACCGTCGCGACCTCGGTGCTGCGCCGGGGCCGGCTGCTCGGCCGCGCACCGCGGGGCGCGGTCGTGCACTACCCGTTCACGGCGACCGTGCCCCTGCCCCGCCGCGGCGACCGCGTGGTCCAGTCGCTGCACGACGTCCAGCACCTCGACATGCCGCACCTGTTCTCGCGGGCGGAGCTCTGGTACCGGCGCCTGTACTACGACCGGGCGGCACGCCGCGCCGACCGGGTCATCACCATCAGCGAGTTCTCCAAGCAGCGCATCGTGCACCACCTGGGCGTCCCCCCGGAGCGGATCACCGTCGCGCACCTGGCCGTCGACACCGCGGCGTTCACGCCGCAGCTCGGTCCGCGCGAGAACTTCCTGCTGTACCCGGCTCGCGGCTGGGCGCACAAGAACCACGAGCGGCTGCTGGCGGCGGTCCGCCTGCTCCGGGAGGACGACCCGACCCTGCGCCTGGTCCTGACCGGCGGCGGGCTCGAGGGCCTCGGGGAGCTGCCCGACTGGGTGGACGCCCGCGGGAACGTGCCGCGCGCCGAGCTGCTCGAGCTCTACCGCACCGCGGCCTGCCTCGTGTTCCCGAGCCTGTACGAGGGCTTCGGCATGCCCCCGCTCGAGGCGATGGCCTCGGGCTGCCCCGTCGCGTCGTCCTCGGCGGGCTCGCTCGCGGAGGTCTGCGGGGACGCCGCCGCGCTCTTCGACCCGACCGACCCCCGGGCGATCGCCGACGGCGTGCGCGCGGCCCTCGCCGACGCCGAGGGGCTGCAGCGACGCGGGCTGGAGCGCGCCCGGCTGTTCACCTGGGCGGCGTGCGCCGCGGCGCACGAGGAGGCGTACCTCGCGGCCCACGACGGCGGGGTCCGGGCGTGACCGCCGGCGCCGACCGCGCCGACGAGGCCACCGGGAACGGCGCGCGGTTCGGCGGCGTCGGCGTCGCGTCGCTGGTCGCCGCGGCGGCCGGCTACCTGGTGCTGCTCGTCGCGGCCCGGGTCCTGGACCCGGCCGACAACGCGGACTTCCTGGCGTTCTGGGGGCTGCTGTTCTTCTGCTTCGGCGTGCTCGGCGGCCTGCAGAACGAGACCACCCGGGCCGTGCACGTCACGCTCGACGGCGCCGGCCCCGCCGGGGGGCCCGTCGCCGGCCCGCGCGTCCTGCGCGCGGGGCTGCTGGTGGGCGGGGTCGCCGCCGCCGTCCTCCTCGTCACCGGCCCGCTCTGGGCGCGCGCGGTGCTCGGTCCGGACCCGTGGCTGCTCCTGGTCGTGGTGGCCGTCTCGGTCGTCGCGTTCTCCGGGCACGCCGCGATCGCGGGGGCGCTCGCCGGCGGCGGCAGCTGGCCGACCTACGCGCGTCTGGTCGGGGCCGAGTCCGTCGTCCGGCTGGTGCTCACGGCGGGCGCCGCGGCGGCCGGGCTCGCCGGCGCCGGCATGGCGGCCGGTGCCGGCCTGGCCGCCGCGACCTGGCTGGGCTTCTCGGCGGCCCCGGCGGTGCGCGCGGCCCGGACGCGCCGCGCCGGGATGCCCGGTCGCGCGTTCGCCGCGGGGACCGCGCAGGCCATGGCCGGCACGGCTGCGAGCGCCGCCCTCGTCGTCGGGTTCCCCGTGCTGCTGCGGGTCACCACCCCGGCCGAGGCGTACGCGCAGGCGGCGCCCCTGCTCATGGCCGTCCAGCTGACGCGGGCACCGCTGCTCATCCCCCTCAACGCCTACCAGGGGGTGGCGATCACGCACTTCCTCGCGCACCGCGAGCGCGGCGCCCGTCCCCTCGTCCTGATCGGCGGCGCCGTCGTGGCCGTCGGCGCCGTCGGGGCGGCCGCGGCCGCGCTCGTCGGCCCGTGGCTGATGGCCGCGGTGCTGGGCCCCGCGTACCGGGTCCCGGGCGGCGTCCTCGCGGGCCTGACCGCGTCCGCCGTGGCGCTGGGCCTGCTCACGCTGACCGGCGCCGCCGTGCTGGCCCTGGGCAGGCACCGTGCCTACGCCGCCGGCTGGGTGGTCGCGACGGTCGTCTCGGCCGCCGTGCTGCTCGCACCCGGGCCGCTCGAGCTGCGCGCGGTGCTCAGCCTCGCCTGCGGGCCGCTCGTCGGCGTGCTGGTGCACGCCGCCGCGGTGCGCCGGGCGACCGCGGGGCGCCGGTAGGATGGCCGCCATGCCTTCCGCCAGCAGCGCGCGGATGCTCGTCGTCGTGCCGGCCTGGAACGAGCAGGACACCGTCGCAGGCGTCGTCTCCGAGCTCTTCTCCGCCGTCCCGGACGCGGACGTCCTCGTCGTCGACGACGGGTCCACCGACCGCACGGCCGAGCAGGCCGCCCGCGCCGGCGCGCTCGTCCTCGAGCTCCCCATCAACCTCGGCGTGGGCGGTGCGATGCGCGCGGGGTACACCTACGCGATGCGCAAGGGCTACGACCTGGCCGTCCAGGTGGACGCCGACGGGCAGCACGACCCCGCCGAGATCCCGCGGCTGGTGGCGGCCATGCGCCGCGAGCAGGCCGACATCGTGATCGGCGCCCGGTTCGCCGGGGTCGGCGACTACGAGGCGCGCGGTCCGCGACGCTGGTCGATGCGGCTGCTGGCGGGCGTGCTGTCCCGGGTGTGCCGGACGACGCTCACCGACGCGACGTCCGGGTTCAAGCTGAGCGGCCGGCGGGCGATCACGCTGTTCTCGGGCAACTACCCCGCCGAGTACCTGGGAGACACCGTCGAGTCGCTGGTGATCGCCGCGCGGTCCGGTCTGGTCGTGCGCCAGGTCGGGGTCGCCATGCGGCCCCGCGCGGGCGGCCGGCCGTCGCACTCGCCCGTGCGCGCCGCCGTCTTCCTCGGGCGCGCCGCGCTCGCGCTCGTCATCGCGCTGTCCCGGCCGACCGTCGCCGCCCAGCCGGCGCTCGAGATCGAGGGGACCGCATGAGGCTCACGATCATCTCCATCGTCGTGTGCCTGGCGCTGGTGCTCTCGCTGCTGCACCTGCTGCGCACCCGGCGGATCCGGGAGAAGTACGCCGCCGTCTGGATCGTGCTGACGCTGGCGGTCGTCGTCATCGGCGTGTTCCCCGGGCTCGCGTTCTGGCTCTCGGACCTGGTCGGCGTCCAGACGCCCGCCAACCTGCTGTTCGCCCTGGCGTCGCTGGTCCTGCTCGCGGTGTGCATCCAGCTGAGCACCGAGGTCTCCGCCCTCGAGGAGGAGAGCCGCACCCTCGCCGAGGAGGTCGCGCTGCTGCGGCTCGAGGTGCGCCAGCACCTGACCCGTGCCCAGGGCCCGTCGGGCCCGCCGCACCCCGAGCAGCCCGGCGCCGCGCCGCGCACGAGCGAGGAGGACGCCCGGTGAGGTCCCACGACAAGGTGTTCTGGGGCTGGTGGGGCGTGCTCTTCGTGCTGTCGTCCCTGTGGGCGGTGGCCAACCCGCTCATGGCGTCGCCCGACGAGCCCGCCCACACCGTCAAGGCGGCCGCGGTGGTCCGCGGCCAGCTGACCGGTCCGGACACCACCGGCGGGACGTCCGTCGACGTGCCGTACTTCTACCGGTTCGTCACCGCCTACCCCACGTGCTACATGTTCGTCCCGGACGAGCCCGCGGGGTGCGACCTGACGCCCACGGAGGACCTGGACGAACCGTCCGACGCCGTGACCCCGGCCGGGCGGTACAACCCCCTCTACTACGCGGTCGTGGGGCTGCCGAGCCTGCTCCCGGCGGGTGACCCCGTGCTCTACGTCATGCGGATCCTGTCCGCCGCGTTCACCACCTTCTTCGTGGCGCTCGGGCTGCGGGCGCTCGCCCAGACCGGACCGCCGACGTGGGCGGTGCCCGGGGTCGCGGGGGCCCTGACGCCGATGGTCGTGTTCCTGACGTCGACGGTGAACCCGGCGGCCGTCGAGATCACGGCCGCGTTCGCGCTCTGGTGCCAGCTGCTCGCCCTGCTCCGGCACCCCGACCCGGCCCTGGTGCGCAGCCGCATGTGGTGGATCGCCCTGTCGACCGCCTTCTTCGTCAACGCGCGGGGCCTGTCGCTGCTGTACTGCGCGATCCTGGTCGCGGCGGTGCTGCTGATCTCGCCGTGGCGGTCGTTCGTCGACGTGGTCCGCCGGCGCGCCTCCTGGCCACCGCTCGCCGCGATCGTCCTGTCGTGCCTCGCGGCGGCCGCCTGGGTGGTCGGCACCAACTCGCTCGGCTCGGGCTCGGCGGTGAACCACCCGGACATGACCTTCCCCAACGCCGCGCGCCTGAGCGTGTACGCCTGGGACGGCTTCGTGCTCAACATGGTCGGCCAGTTCGGCTGGATGGACACCCCGCTCGAGGGCTGGGTACTCATGGCGTACGCGGCCGGCGCCGCCTTCGTCGTCCTCGTCGCCCTCGCGGTCGGCACCTGGCGCGAGCGCGCCGTGATCGGCCTGGTCGCCGCGGCGACCTACGTGGTGCCGGTGGTGGTCCACGCGTCCCAGGCGCACTACCTCGGGTTCATCTGGCAGGGCCGCTACATCCTCCCGGTCGCGATCGGCGTGCCGCTCCTCGCGGCGTTCGTCGTGCACCGGCGGGCGCGGGAGGTCCCGGCGGCGTGGCTGCCCGGCGTCCAGCGCCTCGGCGTCTCGCTCGCGGTCGTGCTCGGCTCCCTGCTCGCGGTCGTCCAGCTGGTGGCCTTCGCGCAGAACCTGCACCGGTACGTGAACGGGGACGACGGCGGCTGGTTCTCGCTCGCGCCGGACGCGTGGCTCCCGCCGCTCCCGCTGCCGCTGCTGGCGCTCCTCGCCGTCGTCGCCGCGGCGGCGTTCGGCGCGGCCGTGGTGCTCACCGCCCGCGCCGGGGCGAGCGTGCCAGCCGGGACGGGTGACGAGCCGGCGGGCAGCAGCGAGCGTCCGGCCGTCGGGTCGACGGTGTGACGACCTCCTCCGTCAGCGTCGTCGTGGTCACCTGGAACGGCCTCGACCTCACCCTCCGGTGCCTCGACTCGCTCTCCCGCCAGGACGCGGCCGGCCGTGACGTCGAGGTCGTCGTCGTCGACAACGGCTCCACGGACGGCACCGTCGCGGCGATCGAGGCCCGCGACGACGTCCGGCTCGTGGCCCTCGGGCGCAACACCGGGTTCGCCGGCGGTGTGAACGCGGGCGTCGCCGCGACCTCGGGAGACGTGGTGGTGCTGCTGAACAACGACGCCGTCGCCGAGCCGGGCTTCCTCGACCGCATGGTCGCCCCGTTCGACGCGGAGCCCGGCCCGGTCGGCGCCCGCCTCGGCGCCACGACCGGGCGGGTCGTCCTGAGCGGCCGGTTCCGCCCCGCCGCCCCCGGGGAGCCGGGCCTCGTCGACCACGCCGGCCGGACCTGGGTGCGCACGGGCGACGGCACCGGGACCCGCCTGCTCAACAGCACGGGCAACGAGGTCACCCGTTCCGGCAACGGGCGCGACCGGGACTGGCTGGCCGACGCCGGCGGGCCGCCCGCGCCCGCCGCGGTGTTCGGGTTCAACGGCGGCAGCGCCGCGCTCGCGCGCGCGGCCCTCGAGGACGTCGGCCCGCTCGACGAGTCGCTGTTCATGTACTACGAGGACACCGAGCTGTCGTGGCGGCTGCGACGCCGGGGCTGGGTGGTCGCGCACGTGCCGGACGCCGTGACCGTCCACGACCACGCGGGGTCGTCCGACGCCGGATCGGCGTTCTTCCGGGACCACAACGAGCGCAACCGCCTGCTCGTGGCCCTCGTGCACGCACCGGTGCCGGTCGTCGCGCGCGCGCTCGCCCGCACCGCGTCCCGCGTCTGCCTCGGTCCCGAGCGCCGCCGGCGCGCCGCCGCCCTCGGGACCGTCCTCCGACGCGCGCCGGGCGCCCTCAGGCGGCGGCGCCGGGTGGACCGCTCGGCGCGCGTCCCCCGGTCCGAGGTCGCCGCGCTGCTCGTACCGGACGGGGCGCCCGGATGACCGCGACCGTGCACGTCGGCGTCACCGTCGAGCAGTCCTGGCAGCGGGTCCCCGGTGGCTCGGCCGCGTACACGGTGGAGCTCCTCGAGGCGCTCCGCCGACGGGACGACGTGGCGCTGACCGGCCTCGCCGCCGCGCACCGGCACCCCGCCCCCGAGGAGTACCGGCCGCCGGTGCCCGTCCGCTCGATGGGCCTGCCGCGCTACCCGCTCTACCGCTCCTGGAACTGGCTCGGCGCCCCCCGCCCCGAGTGGGCGGTCCGGCGGCTCGACGTGGTGCACGCCTCGACGTGGGCGATCCCGCCCACGTCGCGCCCGCTCGTCGTCACGGTGCACGACGTCGCGTTCCTGCGCGATCCCGGGCACTTCACGCCCCGCGGCGTCTCCTTCTTCACCCGCGCGCTCGAGCGGACCCGCCGGGAGGCCGCCGCGGTGGTCGTCCCCTCCCGGGCGACCGCCGACGACTGCGTCGCCGCCGGCATCGCCCCGGAGCGCCTGCACGTCGTTCCGCACGGCGCCCCCCGCTGGACCGTCGGCCCGGACGACGTCGCGTCGTTCCGGGCGCGGTTCGAGCTGCCGGAGCGGTTCGTGCTCTGGTGCGGGACGCTCGAGCCGCGCAAGAACGTCGGCGGGCTGCTGGCCGCATTCGCGGAGCTCGCCCGGCGCGACCCCGAGGTGCACCTGGTGCTGGTCGGGCCGCCCGGCTGGGGCGAGCTGCCGACCCGCCCGCCCTCCGGCCCGTGGGAGTCCCGCGTGCTGTCGCTCGGCCGCCTGGCCGCCGCCGACCTGCACGCCGCCTACGCCGCCGCGTCGGCGTTCTGCTTCCCGTCGACGTGGGAGGGCTTCGGCCTGCCGGTGCTCGAGGCGATGTCCGTCGGCACCACGGTCGTCACGTCGCGCGGCACGTCGATGGCCGAGGTCGTCGGCGAGTCCGGTGTGCTCGTGGACCCCGCGGACCCGGCAGACGTCGCAGCCGGCCTCGAGCGCGCCCTCTCCCCGGAGGGTGCGGCGCTCGGCGCGGCGGGCCGCACCCGGTCGGCGCAGTTCCGCTGGGCCGACGCGGCCGAGCAGCACGCCGCCGTCTACCGCGCGGTCGCCGGCTGACCGCGGCCCTGCCCACCACCCCCCCGGCACGAGAGCGAGCGCCCGTGGACATCCTCGTCGTCACGACCTCCGGCACCGCCGCCCGCGCACGGTCCACCGTGCGGTCGGCGCTGCCGTTCGGGACGGTGACCGTGCTGGACCTCGACGGCGGCTACCCGGCCGTCGGCGACGAGCGCGTCCTCACCCCCGCCGAGGTCCCCGTGCCCACGGCGGAGCTGCACCGGTGGGCGGTCCGCCACCCCCTGGGCGTGGTGCGGTCCCGTGCCGCGCAGCACCACCTCGCGCACCGCGACGCCGGAGGCGGACCCGTGCTGGTGCTGGAGCCGGGCGTGCTCCTGCTGTCGGCCCCGGACCGGCTGGCCGAGGCGGCGGAGCTCGCCGGCCTCGCCCTCGTCGCCCGGTCCGGCGCGCTGCCGCACGACGGCCGGAGCCCGACGCCCGCGGACCTCCTGCGGGCAGGGGCGCACACCGCGGCCCTGCTCGCGGTGCGCCCCGACCGGGACGACGCGCTCGCCGCCTGGGCGGACGGGCTGCGCGCGACCGACGACGCCAGCGCCTGGACGTCACTGGTGGCGGGCACCGTGCCGCACTCCGTCCTGCGGGACCCGGCGGTCCTGGTCTCCCCGTGGTCGCTCGTCCCCGAGCACGTCGTGACGGAGTCCGGCCACGGCCGCCTGCTGCTGGACGGGCGTCCCGTGACCGCGCTCGACCTCGTCCACGCGGACCCGGCGGTTCCCTGGCTGCTCGACGCGGGCGCCACCGGGGACCCGCGGGCGCGGCTGAGCGACCACCCCGTGCTCGCCGCACGGGTCGCCGCCGCCCTGGCCCAGGTCGCCGCTGACGAGGAGCTGGCGCCGTCCGGAGCCGAGACCTGGGCGCGCACGTCGCTCGGCGGTCGCGTCGACGCCCCGCTGCGCACGCTGTGGGCGGAGACGGACGACGCCCCCGACCCCTTCGACCCGGCTCGGCGCGCGGAGCTGCTCGACTGGCTCACCGCGCCCGCAGCCGACGGCGGTCTCAGCCGCTACCTCCGTGCGGTGCGGGCCGTCCGGCCCGACCTTGCGGGCTTCTTCGCCGGAGTCCCGGGCCGGGACGAGGAGGCCTACGTCACCTGGGCCCAGGAGCACGCGGTGTCGGAGGGCTTCGACGCCGACCTGGTGGCGGAGTCGGTCCGGCGGTGGACGGCTCCCCCGCCCCCGCCCGCGACGTACGAGCCCGGCGTGAACGTCGTCGGGTTCCTGCGCGGCGAGCTGGGCATCGGCGAGTCGGCGCGGCTGCTGGTCCAGGCGCTCGACGCCGCGGGTGTGCCCCGCGTCACGGTCCCGGTCGACACCCACCTCAGCAGCCGCCAGCGCCCGGACGACGGCCGCGCGACCGCGCGCGAGGCGCCCCTCGCCACCACCGTGCTCTGCGTGAACTCGGACCTGACGCCCACGGTCGCGTCCGCGCTGCCCGTCGCCTACGACGGGACCTACCGGATCGGCATGTGGTACTGGGAGGTCGAGGAGTTCCCGCCGTCCCAGCACGGCGGCCTCGCGTCCGTCGACGAGGTCTGGGTCGCGACCGACTTCGTCCGCGCCGCGATCGAGCCGCACACCGAGCTGCCCGTGCGCACGCTCACGCCGCCGCTGCCGCAGCGGCCCGGTGCCCCGGCACTGACCCGCGCCGACCTCGGGCTCCCCGAGGGGGCCCTGTTCTTGTTCGCGTTCGACTTCCTCAGCACCGCCGAGCGCAAGAACCCCCTCGGCCTCGTGGACGCGTTCTGCGCGGCGTTCGGGCCCGAAGACGGCCCGGTGCTGGTCGTGAAGTCGATCAACGCGGACCTGCGGCCCGCCGCGGCCGAGCGGCTGCGGCTGCGGGTCGCGGGG
Organism: Cellulomonas sp. EB106-03-03-XG116; assembly: GCF_058792015.1. NCBI lineage: Bacteria > Bacillati > Actinomycetota > Actinomycetes > Micrococcales > Cellulomonadaceae > Cellulomonas > Cellulomonas sp. EB106-03-03-XG116. The sequence goes on along the minus strand of NZ_JBYTEP010000032.1, from coordinate 21,205 downwards.
CTGCCCCACGTGCGGCTGGTCGAGGAGTACCTGGACGCCGACGCGCGCGACGCCCTGATGGCGGCCTGCGACTGCTACGTGTCGCTGCACCGCAGCGAGGGCCTCGGGCTGACGATGGCGGAGGCCATGGCGTGGGGGAAGCCGGTCATCGCGACGCGGTACAGCGGGAACCTCCAGTTCATGACGGACGCCAACAGCTACCTCGTCGACTGGACCCCGACGCCGGTGCCCGAGGACGCGGCGCCCTACCCGGCGGGCTCGACGTGGGCCGACCCCGACCTGGCGCACGCGGCCCGGCTCATGCGCGAGGTCGTCGAGGACCCCGCGGGGGCCGCCGCGCGCGGAGCGCGCGCCGCGCAGGACGTCGCCGAGCGGCACTCCCCGGCCGCGGCCGGCGCGGCGATCGCGGCGCGGCTCGCGGAGATCGCCGACCGCCCGCAGCCCGCGTCGGCGTCCGCGCCGCGCCGGCTGCTCGGACGGCTGCGGTCCGGCCGGGGCTGAGACGGCAGGACCCGGTCCGGGCATGCGCCCGGACCGGGTCCGTGGTGGTGCCGGCGCGCGGTCAGGCGCCGCCGGCGATGCGCCGCACCCGGCCCGCGGCGCGCCGGGTGACCTCGCCGAGGCCGCCTGCGCGCAGGTAGTCGCGCGCGAGCGCGAGGTCCGCCCGGACGCTGGGCCGCGGCCGGACGTCCGGCAGCCGGTCCGCGCGCTCCGCGGGACCGCGCAGCGCGACGTCCACCGCCCGTCGGGGCGCGCGGCAGAACTCGACGAGCGGCGCCAGCACCCGCGACCACGCGTAGTCGCCCGCGAACGCCCGCACGGCGGACCGGGCGGCGTCGGCCGCGCCGGCGTCGAACAGCATCTCCTCGAGCGCGGCCTCGAGCGCCTCGACGTCCTCCGCGGGGACGACCCGCCCCAGGCCGTGCTCCCGGATGAGCGTCCCGAACGTGTCGCCGTCGGTCGCGACGATCGGCAGCGACGCCCACAGGTAGTCGAGGATCCGGGTGCGGAAGCTGAACGCCGTCTCGACGTGCTGGAAGTGGGTCGAGACGCCGAGGTCCGCGTCGAGCAGGTAGTCCGCCCGCTCCTCGTAGGGCACCCAGCCCTCGTTGAAGAACACGTGCCGCCCGGTGAGGCCGAGCTCGCGCGCCAGCTCCTGGGTGCGCCAGGCGACCTCCATGTCCGGGACGCCGGGGTTCGGGTGCTTCATCCCGAGGAAGTAGAGCCGCACCTCGGGGTGCCGCTGGGCGAGCCGGGCGACCGCCCGTACCAGTGTCAGCGGGTCGAACCAGTTGTAGACGCCGCCGCCCCAGAGGATGACCTTGTCGTCCGGCCCGATCCCGTCCACGGCGCCCTTGATCCCGTGCCGGCGCTGGACCGGCGGCTCGTCCGACACGCCGAACGGCACGACGGCGAGCAGGTTGTCGAGGTTGGCGTGCTCGTCGTAGACGGCCGGGTTGACGCGGCCCTGCGCGGCCAGGTGGCCGAGCCAGAAGTCGCGCTGCTTCTCCGAGGCGCAGAGCAGGAAGTCCGCGCGCCGGATCTGGTCGTTCAGCAGCTCCGTGGTCGCGCGGACCGCACGCTCGCGCCCGTCGGGCCCGAGGTCCTTCGCCTGCTCCAGCTGCTCGAGGTGCATCGGGTCGTAGATGTCCGCGACGACGATCTTGTCGCTGCCCTTGAGCCAGGGCGCCTGCTCCAGCAGGAACCCCTGGAAGATGATCACGTCGGCCCACCGCGTGGCCTCGACCAGGGCCGCCCCGTGCAGGTACTCCACCGCGAACGCGGAGGACGTCCGCTTCGCCCCACCGGTCGAGACCAGCCGCACGTCGTGCTCGGAGGAGAGTGCGCTGGCGACCTCCCACGCGCGGATCGCGGGCCCGGCCATCCGCTCCAGCAGGGGCTCGCCGGTGACGACGAGCACCCGGTGCCGGCTGTTGACGTGCTCGGCGATGCCGAACGCCTCGACCAGGACGTCGTGCGCGGCCAGGTACGACGGCATGCCGTAGGCCGGCTCGAGCGCCTTGCGGAACAGCGGGAACAGGTCGCGGTCGCTGCGCCGGCGGGTCGCCTGCAGCTCCCGGCGGGTCTCCAGCAGCGTCGGGAGCTGCTCGACGAAGTAGTCGATCGCGTAGGTGCCCGTCAGGGCCATCTTCGGCAGCTCGAGGGTGCCGTCGTCGTCGCCGCCGGGCGACCGCTGCAGGTCCAGCGACGTCGCGTCGACGTCGGCGCGGGCCAGCGAGCGCCGGATCGCGAGCGCCATGGCGGCGGGCAGGGCGCGCGCCAGCGACTCGTCGTCGTAGTTCTTGTACATCGAGAGCAGCGCGTTCCGCTCGAGCAGGTAGCTCTCGCGGAAGTTGCCGAACTTCTTCATGGTCACGTGGTGCTTGTGGAACGCGACGGACCCGGGCACGTAGCGGACGCGGTGGCCGAGCAGGTTCAGCCGCCAGCCCAGGTCCACGTCCTCGTAGAACATGAAGAACCGCTCGTCGAAGCCACCGACCTCGCGGTAGAGCCCGGCGCGCACGAACATCGCCGCGCCCGTGCCGAAGAGGACGTCGTGCGCGGTGTCCCACTGCCCGGTGTCGGGCTTCTCGACCTCGCGCTTGTAGCCCATGCCGAACCAGGTGAGCGAACCGTCGACGTAGTCGATCAGGCCGCCGTCCCAGTCGAGGACCTTCGAGGCGACGGAGCCGACCTCCGGGTCGGCGCGCATCGCGTCGACCGCGGCGCGGACCCACCCGCGGTCCGGGCGCGCGTCGTTGTTGATGAACGCGACGAACTCGCCGGTCGCGTGCGCCACGCCGAGGTTGCAGCCCCCGGCGAAGCCGGTGTTCGACCCCGCGTCCACGACGAGGGCCCCGGGCACCGCGGCGCGGATCCGCTCGACGCTGCCGTCGCCGGAGTCGTTGTCGACGACGATCAGCTCGAGGTCGGCCGCGGGCCAGTCGACCTCGTCGAACGCCCGCAGGCAGGTGATCGTGTCCTCCGCGCCGCGGTAGTTCACCAGGACGACCGACACCACGCCCGGCCGCACCTGCGGCCGGCTCTCCTTGCCGCTGCTCACGCCCCGGCCTCCTTCTCCGCCAGCTCCAGGTCGTGGTCGACCATGCGACCGACGACCTCCTCGAACTCCACCGTGCGCCGCCAGCCCAGCTCCCGTTCCGCCTTGGACGGGTCGCCGACCATGACGGACGCGTCCGCGGGGCGGAGGAACCGCGGGTCGACCTCGACGAACCGGGCCCAGTCGTCCCCGATCCCCGCCCTGCGCAGCGCGGCCTCCGCGAAGTCCCGCACCGAGTGCGTGCGGCCCGTGGCCACCACGAAGTCGTCCGGGACGTCGTGCCGGAGGGCGCGCAGCATGGCGTCGACGTAGTCCGGCGCCCACCCCCAGTCCCGCCGCGCGTCGAGGTTCCCGAGCGCGATGGTCCCGCTCCCGGTCCGGCCGATGGCCGCCGCGGCCGCGGTGATCTTGCGCGTGACGAACGTGGTGGGTCGCAGCGGCGACTCGTGGTTGAACAGGATCGCCGTGGCGGCGTGCAGGCCACGACCCCGGTACACCGCCGCCTGGTGGTGCGCGAACGCCTTCGCCGAGCCGTACGGCGACACCGGTCGGACGGGGGTCCGCTCGTCCTGCGGCTCGACCTCCGGCTGCCCGAAGATCTCCGAGCTCGAGGCCTGCAGGAAGCGCACGGCGCGACCGGTCGACTCCTGGACGCGGTGGGCCGCCTCGAGCAGCACCGCCACCGCGAGGCCGGAGAGCCGCGCGGTCAGCACGGGCTCCTGCCAGGACAGCGCGACCGAGCTGATCCCGGCCAGGTTGACCACCTCGTCCGGTGCCACCTCGGCCACGACCGCCGCCAGCCGCTCGGCGTCGCCGAGGTCGCCCTCGTGCAGCACGACGCCGGGGTGCCGGGCCCGGAGCGCTCCCTCTCCGCCGTCACCGGGGCGGACGAGACCGTGCACCTCGGTGCCCTCGGCGAGCAGCCGCTCGACGAGGTAGGTCCCGTCCTGCCCCGTGATGCCCGTGACGAACGTCGTCGTCACCGGCTCACCGCCCGTTGAGCGCGCGCTGCTCCGCGAGGTCGTTCTCGACCATCATGCCGACGAGCTGCGCGAAGCCGACCTGCGGCTCCCAGCCGAGCACGTCCTTGGCCTTCGCCGGGTCGCCGATGAGGAGGTCGACCTCGGCCGGGCGCATGAACGCCGGGTCCTGCTTGACGTAGGGCGCCCAGTCGGTGATGCCGACGTGCGCGAACGCGGCGTCGAGCAGCTCGCCGATCGAGTGGGTCTCGCCGGTCGCGACGACGTAGTCGTCCGCCTGGTCCTGCTGCAGCATCCGCCACATGGCCTCGACGTAGTCGCCGGCGAAGCCCCAGTCGCGCTTGGCGTCGAGGTTGCCCAGCGTCACGTGGTCCTGCAGGCCGAGCGAGATCCGCGCGACCGCCTGCGACACCTTGCGCGTGACGAACTCCGGGCCGCGGCGGGGCGACTCGTGGTTGAACAGGATCCCGGAGGACGCGTGCATCCCGTAGGACTCGCGGTAGTTGATCGTCATGTAGTGGCCGAACACCTTGGCCACGCCGTACGGCGACCGCGGCCACAGGAGGGTCGACTCGCGCTGCGGGACCTCCTGCACCTTGCCGAACATCTCGGAGGACGACGCCTGGTAGAAGCGCACCTTGCTCGCGTCGTCGCCGGCGTACAGGCGGACCGCCTCGAGGATGTTGAGCACGCCCTTGCCGGTCACGTCGCTCGTGAGCGCCGCGTTCTCCCAGGAGTACGCGACGAACGAGATCGCACCGAGGTTGTAGACCTCGTCGGGCTGGGACGCGTTCAGCGCACGGATCAGGCTCGACATGTCGGTCAGGTCGCCCGTCAGCAGCTTGACGCCCGGCACCGTGCGGCGCACCAGGTCCAGCTTGGGGTTGTTCTGACCGCGGATCAGTCCGTAGACCTCGTAGCCCTTGGAGAGCAGGAGCTCGCTCAGGTAGAGGCCGTCCTGGCCGGTGATGCCGGTGATGAGTGCGCGGGGCATGGTTCCTCGGTACGTGGTCGGGTCGGGGCCGCAGACAGCGTACCGACTCCTCGCCCCGGCGGACGGGCACCCGAGTGCCCATATGATCGTGCGGTGCCCGAGAACACGTTCGTGTCGTACGCCCAGAACCGCGAGGACGTCGTGCTGTGGAGGGCGTTGCAGGACGTCCGCGACGGCCGGTACGTGGAGGTCGGCGCCAACCACCCGCGCAACGACTCGATCACCCGCGCGTTCTACGACCGGGGCTGGAGCGGCGTCACCGTCGAGCCGGTCCCGGTGTTCGCGGACCTGCACCGCGCCGAGCGCCCCCGCGACACCCAGGTCGAGGCCGCCGTCACCAGCCGACCGGACGCGACGGTGACCCTGCACGTCGTCGACGGGACGGGTCTGTCGACGCTGGTCGACAGCATCGGTGCCGACCACGCCCGCGTCGGTCTCGCCGTGACCGAGGTCGAGGTCCGCGCCGCGACGCTCGACTCGGTGCTCGACGAGTCGCTGCCCGACGAGGCTCCGATCCACTTCATGGTGGTGGACGTCGAGGGCGCCGAGCGGGAGGTGCTGGAGAGCATCGATCTGCGGCGCCGTCGCCCGTGGGTGCTCGTCGTCGAGGCCACCGCGCCCAGCAACGGACGGACCGACGTCCACACCGTCCGACGCACCCACGACGAGTGGGAGGCGCTCGTCACCGGCGCCGGCTACACGTTCTGCCAGTTCGACGGGCTGTCGCGGTTCTACGTGGCCGAGGAGCACGCCGACCTCGCGGACACCCTGTCCGTCCCCGCGGGCCCGCTCGACTTCTTCACGACCGACGAGCTCGTCACCCTCCGCTCCGAGATCGAGCGCCTCGAGGGCGTGCGCGACGACCTCGAGCGCCAGGCGATCCACTGGCGGGCGACCGCCTTCGCGCGGTGGTCCGAGGCGCTCGCCGCCGTCGCCGCCGCGGCGGTCCCGCCCGCGCCGGCCGCCGACGACGGCGCGGCCCGGGCCGAGCTCGCCGCGATGCGCCGCACGGTCTCCTGGCGCGTCACCCGGCCGCTGCGGCTGGCCCGCCGCGTCGCGGGCCGCGCGAAGCGGGCCCTGCGGTGACGGGGCCCACCGGCGGCGCCCCCGGGGCGCCGGTGCTGCTCGGCGCGCTCGAGCAGCGGCTGTCGGCCGCCGCGGCCGCGGCGACCGACCTGGAGGTGCCGGCCGACGCCGAGCCCGGGCACGTGGCCGCCCGCCTGCTCCCGGCGCTCCTGGACGCGTGCCGTCCTCACGAGCGGACCGACCTGCGCTGGCTGCTGCTCACCGTCGTGCACGCCGCGTTCCCCACCGAGGCCGAGGTCCGAGACCTCGGCCGGCGGCTCGAGCTCGCCCCCACCGAGGCCGTCGAGTCCTGGCTGCTCGGCGAGTCGCTCCGACGCGGCGGATCGGGTCGGCGCGACCTGCACGCGACCGTGGTCTCCGGCGGGACGGTCGTCGACGTCGACTTCTGCGCGCGGTACGAGACGCACACGGGGATCCAGCGCGTGGTGCGGGAGACGGTCCCCCGCTGGGCCAGGGACCACGACCTGACCCTCACCGCCTGGGTGGACACCTACGACGCCATGCGTTCGCTGGCCCCCCGCGAGGACGCGCGGGTCCTGCGCCACGGGCAGGAGGTCGACATCCCTCTCGAGTCCGAGCTGGCCTACCGCCCGCGGCTGGTCGTGCCGTGGCGCAGCATGGTCGTGCTCCCGGACGTGCCGAGCACGGGGACCTGCGACGTCCTGTCCGCCCTGGGCCGGTTCTCGGGCAACCGGGTGGGGATGATCGGCTACGACATGATCCCCATCACGAGCGCGGAGCAGCGTCCCGACGTGGACGCCGTGGCGAGCGCGCAGTACCTGACCGTGGTCAAGCACGCGCACCGGGTCGCCGGGATCAGCGAGTCGGCCACCGCCGAGTTCGCCGGCTTCGTGCGCACCCTGGCCGCCCAGGGCCTGCGCGGACCGGTCGTGGAGGAGGTGGTCCTCACCGAGGACGCACCGCCGCCGGTCGTCGACGAGCCGGCCGGGGACGCCACGGCGGACGACCGGCCGGTGGTCCTCGCCCTCGGCACGCGCGAGCCGCACAAGAACCAGCGGACGCTCCTCCACGCGGCCGAGCGCCTCTGGGTCGAGGGCCTCGACTTCGAGGTCCGCCTGGTCGGCGGACGGGGTTGGTCGGACACGACGCTGCAGCCGGCGATCGAACGGCTCCTCGCGGACGGCCGGCCGCTCGCCGACGTCGGCCGGGTGCCGGAGGACCAGCTGTGGCGGGAGCTGCGCTCGGCCGACCTGGTCGCGTTCCTGTCGCTCCACGAGGGCTACGGCCTCCCCGTCGCCGAGGCGCTCGCGTGCGGGACCCCGGTGCTGACGTCCTCGTTCGGCAGCCAGGCCGAGATCGCACGCGGCGGCGGCTGCGTCACCGTCGACCCCCGTGACGACGACGCCGTGACCGCGGCGCTGCGCGAGCTGCTCACCGACCGGGACCGCCTGGCACGGCTGGCGGCCGACGCCGAGGCGCGGCCGCGGCGCACGTGGGACGACTACGCCGCCGAGCTCTGGGACTTCTACACCACGACGGAGGACCTGCACTGATGCGCACACGTCTACGGCGTCCGGCCCCCGCACCGGAGCCCGAGGCCGACGACGCGCGCTGGGCGGTCTGGTCGCAGCGGTGCGGCGAGCTCGCGCGCGCGCTCGGCGTCCCCGCCCCGGGCCCGGTCGGCTCCGCCGCGGAGCTCGCGGACGCGCTGGGCCGGACGGTCGAGCTGACCGACCGCGCCCAGGTCTGGTTGGCGCTCGCCGTGCTCACGGCGCAGCTCCCCGACGAGGCGTCGGTGGTGGAGGTCGCGCGCGGGTGCGAGTTCCGCGGCGCCGGTCCGCTCGTGGCGGAGATCGAGCGCCGAGCCACCCCCGAGGACCTCGGCCGCCGCGTCCGCGTGGAGCAGGGCGTGCTCGTCGACGTCGCGCACACCGTGTCGACGCCGCTGATGACCGGCATCCAGCGGGTGGCTCGGGAGACCGCCCGTCGGTGGCTCGCTCGCCCGGCCGTCGTGCCCGTGTCCTGGACCTCCGGGTTCACCGCGGTCCGCGAGCTGACCCCGGCGGAGCACGAGCTCCTGGTGAGCGGCCGCGCCTCGGCCTCCGAGCTCGCGCCTCGCCCGGACGACGTGCTCACGGTCGTCGTGCCGTGGCGCGCGACCTACCTGGTGCCGGAGCTCGGCGCCGAGCCGGGCAGGACGGCGGCGCTGCTCGCGCTCGCCCGGTTCTCCGGCAACCGGACCGGCGCGATCGGCTTCGACCTGGTGCCGATCACCACCGCCGAGACGACGCAGCGGGGCTTCGCCGCGGTGTTCGCCCGCAACCTCGCGGCGGTGCGCTACTTCGACCGGGTCGCCGCGATCTCGCAGGCCGCGTCCACCGAGTACGAGGGCTGGCGGCACATGCTCGCCGCCGTCGGGGTGCCCGGGCCCGCCATCCGCTCCGTGCCGCTCCCCGTCCACGCGGCCCGGCCGACCCCCGAGGACATGGCGAGCGCCCGCGAGCGCTTCGTGGTCGGCGACCTGCCCACCGTTCTGGTCGTCGGCAGCCACGAGCCGCGCAAGAACCACCTGGCGGTCCTGCACGCCGCCGAGCTGCTCTGGCGCGAGGGCCTCCGCTTCTCGCTCTCCTTCGTCGGCGGCAACGCCTGGGGCAGCGACGCCTTCCAGGCACAGCTCGCCGCGCTCGTCCGGGCGGGGCGGCCGGTGGACTCCCAGCGCGGGCTGTCCGACGGCGAGCTCTGGGCGGCCTACCGGCTCGCCCGGTTCACGGTGTTCCCCTCGCTGAACGAGGGGTTCGGCCTGCCGGTCGCCGAGTCGCTGGCCGCAGGCACCCCCGTGGTCACCTCGAACTTCGGGAGCATGGCCGAGCTCGCGGCCGACGGCGGCGCCCTGACGGTGGACCCGCGTGACGACCACGCGGTCGCCGACGCGATGCGTCGGCTGCTGGTCGACGACCGGCACCTCGAGAGGTTGCGGCGCGACGCCGCGGCGCGGCCCGGCCGTGACTGGGACCAGTACGCCGACCAGGCCTGGGACTGGCTGGCCGGGACCGTCCGCCGGGAGGGTGCGGACGCCCGGCGCTGAGCGCGCCCGTCGAACCGGTGCCACCCACGAGGGCGGCACCGGTTCGACGTGACCGTCAGCCCGGGAAGCGGGCGACGGCCTTGTTCCGGTACTCCTGCGACCCGGCGATGCCGGTGCGGACGGCTCCCTCTCCGCTGCGCAGCAGCACGTCCGCCCAGCCCTGCAGCCCGGGCCCGTCGGGCTCGCGCTGCAGGAACACGCGGTAGTAGGCGCCGGCCCGGCGCTTGGCGGCCTCGGTGGAGAACCAGATTCCGTCGACCACTCGGCCGCGACCGAACTCCGGCGAGGTCATCCGCGGGACCCAGACGGCGAGGTCGGCGGCCGACGCCGCACGGCCGAGCACCGTCTGGTAGAGCCGCTGCACGTACCCCGAGTCCGTCCCGCCGGACCGGTCGAAGTACTCCGCGGAGTCGTAGAACCGGCGCTGGACGTCGTCGACCGTCTGGCCGCCTCGGCGGATCACGTCCAACCAGTTGGCCGCGCCCGCAGGCTCGGGCTCCCGCCCCAGCACCTCGACGTAGGCCTGGCGCACCCGCTTGTTGATGTACTCGTCGCTGCGGGTCAGCGTGGCGACGAGCTCCGACTGGCTGGTGCCCTGCAGGAGCCGGTCGGTCCAGGTGCGGAGCCCGGTCGCGTCCGGGCCGCGACCCAGCAGGTCCGCGTAGAGGGCCGTCACCACCGACGCCGCCTCGGCGGGCGACGTCCAGCTGATGCTGAACCAGTCGCTCTTCAGGCCGAGGGCGACCCGGACCTCGTTGCCCGTCATCGTCCTGGAACCGGCGGAGCCGGCCACGGCGACCTGCAGGACGCGCCCGCCGTCGGCGCCGAGGCCGTTGCGCTGCGTCACCGCGATGGACCGGATCGTGCCGACGCCGAGCCGCGCGGACGCGGTGGCGAGCGAGATCGGCGCGACCCAGTTGTGGTTCGGGTTGGAGCCGACCGCGTCACCGAGGTCGACCACCGCCGGGAACACGCCGCCGGCCGTGTACCCACCCGTCGACGAGCTGAACTCCGTGCGGGCGACGGCCCCCGTGCCCGGGACCTGCCGCACCACGCCCGCCGTGGCGTCGATCGCCTGGTTCGTGGCCGTGGCGTCGAGAACCGTCTGCGGCTGGCTCCAGGCCTGGAACGCCGCACCCGAGTACACCTGGCACGCGGTGGTGTCGCAGGTCGTCGCGCCGGACGGGCGGGTGCCGGAGAGGGCGTAGCTGCGGGCCGCGACCGCCTGCGCCATGAGCGCCTGCATCCCGCGGCCGCCCCCCGACGACCCCCACGAGGCCGGCGACTCGCGCGGGACGACCCCGCGCAGGTAGTCCTCGGACGCGATCTTGTTGAACGTCATCTGGTTCGCGCCGACCCGCTGGACGGTGAGCGAGCCGCGGTACGCGCGCTCGCCGGCGGACTCGCAGACCCGGATCAGGCGGTCGAAACCGGCCTGGGACGCCGTGCCGATCTCGACGGCGCCGGCGCGATAGCTGCCGGGGAGCGGCGTCCAGGTCGGGCCCGCGCAGCTCGCGCCGGTGAACAGCTGCACCGAGCCGTCGGCCTGCGCGCGCGCGAGCAGCGCGACGTCGCCCGAGCCGACGGCCGCCCCGTTCACCCGCAGGTCCCGGCCGATCACGACGAGCTCCTTGCCGGTGAGCGCGGTCAGCTCGACCGTGATCGCGCGGCTCCCGACGTTCGCGGCGACCGTGCCGCCGTAGTAGTGGTCGAGGATCTGCGCCGAGCTCCAGCCGTGGTCCACCGCGTAGCCGAGCGCGCCGTACTGGCCCATCCCGCGACCATGGCCCCAGCCGTGACCGGAGAACGTCAGGGTGTCCCCCGCCGCTGCGGGGACGGCCGCCGCGGCCGGCTCCGGCGCCGGCCCGCCGGTCACGAGGGCGGCCGTCGCCACGAGGGCGAGCGTCGCGAGGCGCGCGACCGCTCGCGCGAGTCTGGCGGGCATGGGGTCTCCGATCGTGCGCGGGCCCGCGGCGGCGGGCGGACCCGGCCATTATCGCGGTCGCCGCCGCCCTCAGGAGCGCGTCCGGAGGGGTGCGTCCGGGTGACGGGTAGGCTGTCGGCGCCGGTCGGGCAGCCTCGACCGCAGGACGACCCCCCAGGAGAACGATGGACCTCCGCGACGCGCGGGCCGAGCAGCTCGCCGCCCAGCCGCTGCGAACCGCAGGGACCCGCCCCGGCTTCTTCCGCGGGTTCGGGTCCTCCGTCCGGGACATCTGGGCCCACGGCGAGCTGCTGCACCTCCTCGTGAAGCGCGAGGTGAAGGCGCGGTACAAGGACAGCGCGCTCGGCTTCGTCTGGAGCCTGATGCGCCCCATCGCGATGCTGCTCATCTACTACATCGCGCTCGGCAAGTTCCTGGGCGCGGCGCGCGACATCCCGGACTTCGCGATCTTCATCTACACCGGTCTGACCGCGTGGGGGCTGTTCTCCGAGGCCATCACGTCGGGCACCTCGTCGATCGTCCAGAACTCGGGGCTGGTGAAGAAGGTGTACCTCCCCCGGGAGATCTTCCCGCTGTCCTCCATGGGGTCGGCGCTGTTCAACTTCGCGATCCAGCTCGGGATCCTGATCGCCGCCACCCTCGTCGTGGGGAACTTCCCCACCGGCGCGCGGTGGGGGTACCTGCCGCTCGCCCTCGCCGTGATCGTGGTCACCGCGCTGGGCTGGTCCCTGCTGCTGTCCGCGATCAACGTCTACCTGAGGGACATCCAGTACCTCGTCGAGATCGCGATCATGATCGCGTTCTGGGCGTCCCCGATCGTCTACTCGTGGGCGCTCGTGCAGGGCGAGCTCAGCGAGACGCTGCAGCGGCTGTACCTGACGAACCCGATGACGGCCGCGATCATGGGGTTCCAGCAGACGTTCTGGGTCGCCGGGAGCGACCAGCCGGTGCCCGACGACCTGGCGGGCATGCTGTGGCTCTGGCTCGCCGTCGGCGTCGTGTTCACGTTCATCGCCCAGCGCGTGTTCGCACGCCTGCAGGGCAACTTCGCTCAGGAGCTCTGATGGCCACCACCACCGTCGTCGAGGTCCGCGGCCTGTCCAAGCGCTTCGTCATCCGCAAGGAGAAGTCGCTCAAGGAGCGCGTCGTCAACTTCGGTCGCTCGAACCTCCACAAGGAGGACTTCTGGGCGCTGCGGGACGTCGACCTCAGCATCGAGTCCGGCACGACGGTGGGCCTCATCGGCCCCAACGGCTCCGGGAAGAGCACGTTGCTCAAGGCGATCGGCGGCATCCTGCAGCCGACCTCCGGCACGGTGCAGACCCGCGGGCGGATGGCCGCGCTGCTGGAGCTCGGGGCCGGCTTCCACCCCGACCTCACCGGGCGGGAGAACGTCTACCTCAACGCCTCGATCCTGGGCCTGTCGACCGCGCAGACGGACAAGTACTTCGACGCCATCGTCGACTTCTCCGGCATCGAGCGGTTCATCGACACCCAGGTGAAGTTCTACTCGTCCGGCATGTACGTCCGCCTCGCGTTCGCGGTCGCGGTGCACGTCGACCCGGACATCCTCCTCGTCGACGAGGTGCTGGCCGTCGGCGACGAGCCGTTCCAGCGGAAGTGCATGGACCGCATCCGCGAGTTCCAGCACGACGGGCGGACGATCGTCCTCGTCACGCACTCGCTGGACCAGGTCGCCGACGTCTGCGACCGCGCCGTCGTCCTGGAGAGCGGCCGGGTGATCGCGGACGGCGAGACCCGCGACGCCCTGCGTGCGCTGCGCCAGGAGTTCGACCAGCAGCGCCAGGAGGACATCGAGCACCAGCGCGAGGTCGCCTCGCGCGAGGCGGCCGAGCGCGGCGCCGCCGAGCACGAGGAGGCCGTCGCGCCCCCGCAGGCGGTGGTCTCGTCGGTCGAGCTCCGGGACGCCACGGGTGCGCCCGTCTCGGAGATCACCCCGGGCGCCGACGTCACGGTGGTCGTGACCGTCGACGCCGCTGCCCCGGTCCCGGAGCCCAACGTGGGCATCGGCATCGAGACCGCGCTCGGCGTCACGGTGATCGGCACCAACACCCACCTCATCGGCCGCCGGCTCCCGCCGCTGGTCGGGCGCCAGCGGTTCGAGTTCCTCCTGCGCGACCTCCGCCTCGGCGAGGGCCACTACACCTGCCACGGTGCGGTCGCCGCCGCGAGCGGCGTCGAGCTGTCCCGGCTGCGGGAGGCGTCCCCGTTCCAGGTGACGGCCGGCGGCACCACCGTCGGCCCGGTGTGGGCGGCACCCGAGCTGGTCCTCGGCGGTGCCTGAGCGCGTGCGCGCCGGGCGTCCCCCGGCGGTGCACCGCGCCGCGTCGCGACCCCGCCCGACCGTGCTCGGTCTGGTGGCGGCGGCCCCGGACCGTGCCGTGATGCTGCTGTTCTGGGTGTCGCTGGTCGTCTCCGCCACGGTGCTCGTGGGCCAGTTCCGCCCGGTCGTCGTGCTCCCGGTGTGCGCGCTCGTCGTCGTCGCGACGTGGCGGCTGATGCCGGGGCGGCTGGCTCGGGCCCGCGCGCACGGCTGGGGCACGCTCGTCGCCCTCGCGCTGACGGCGACCTGGTTCGTCCTGAACGTGCCCTACGTCGCGAACTACGTGCTCGTGACGCGGGACCCCGGCTTCCTCACGCTCGAGGGCTTCTGGTTGACCGACCACCCCTCGGCCGACCTGCCCATGGGCTCCGCCGAGGCGCTCGCCGACTCCGTCCCCGGGCTGCGCGCCGACACCGCCGCGTACTACGCGCGCGACGGAGCTCTCCACGCGCAGGGTGCCAAGCTCCTCCCGGGGCTGATCGCCCTGGCAGGCTGGGCCCGCGGCGACGCCGGGGTCCTCGTCGGCAACCTCGCCATCGGCGCGGTCGCGCTGCTCGCCGTGTACGGGCTCGCCCGTCGCGTGGTCGGTCCGTGGTGGGCGCTGCTGCCCCTGGTCACGCTCGGCACCTCGATCCCGATGCTCGCGTTCTCCCGCGCCGCGTACACCGAGCCCCTGAACGTGGCGCTCGTCTTCGGCGCGCTCACGCTCTCCTGGTCCGCCTTCGAGACGCGGTCCTGGTGGCGGCACCTGCTCTCCGGAGCCCTCATCGGCGCGACCGCGCTCTCGCGGATCGACGGCGCGGCCACGGTGATCGGCTTCGTCGCCGGGCTCGGTCTCGTGGCCGGCGCGACGCTCCTGCCCCGGCACCGCCGCCGCGCGCGGGTCGCGTTGCTCGTCGCCGGTGCGGCCGCCCTCGTCCTCGTCGCCGTGGGGTACACCGACCTCCGCCTGCTCAGCCCCGGCTACCTCGCGGACCTCGGCGACCAGTTCTCGCTCCTTGCCGGCGCCCTCGCCGCGACGGTCGTGGTCGCGGTCGCGATCTCGTTCCCGCGTGCCTGGGACCCGGTGCGCCGGCTCGTCCAGCGGCACCGGCGAGGGCTCGCGGTCGCGGGCGTGGTCGCGGTCGCGCTGGTCGCCGTCGTCCTCACGACCCGGTTCCTCTGGCTGCCCGGGGAGCGCACCGCCGTCGGCACCGCGTACTCGGACCTCGTGATGGGCCTCCAGGACCGCGAGGGGATGCGGATCGAGCCCGCACGCAGCTACGACGACTGGTCGGTCCGCTGGATCTCCTGGTACTACGGCTGGCCGATGGTCGTGCTCTCGTTCTCGGGCCTGGCGCTCCTCGCCCACCGTGCGATCTCGCGCCGGGACCCGCGCCTGATCATGGTCCTCGCCGTGATTGCAGCCCCGTCCGCGCTGTACCTCTGGCAGGTGAGCATCAGCCCGGACCAGGTCTGGGCGATGCGACGGCTCCTGCCCGTCACCCTCCCCGGCTTCCTGGTCGCCGCCACGATCGTGCTCGAGGCGCTCTGGCGCGCGCGGCGCTGGTGGGCACGGTCGCTGGCAGCGCTGCTCGGTCTGTCCGTGGCCCTGTTCCCGCTCACGACCTGGACCGAGCTGGTGCGCGTGCCGGAGCAGGGTGGTCGGCTCGCGGAGATCCAGGGCGTGTGCGCCGGGCTGCCCACCGACAAGGTGGTGTACCTGCGGCACGGCGGTCCGCAGTACCTCGCCACCCTGCGCTCCGTGTGCGGGGTCGAGGTCGTCCAGACGGGCGGCGTGCCGACTGCCGCGAAGCTCGCCGAGATCGAGCGGGAGTGGGGCGGCGACGTCTCGTTCGTGACCTTCTCGGCCGAGGGGCTGCCGTGGCCGGACGACGTCGTCCCGGCCCCGTACCGCAGCGGGGAGATGACCAGCTGGTCGTACGCGCTCTCGTACATCCCGCACGAGGCCGAGGTGAGCCGCTCCCGGGTGTGGGTCGGCACCATCGGCGAGGACGGGACGCTGATCCCCGAGGCGCCGCAGCGAGGCTGACCGCCTCGCGTCCGGCGCACCGCCCGGTGCGTGCGGGCCGACCGTCAGGACGGGTACCGGACCAGCGCCTTCTTCTGGTACTCCTGCGAGCCGGCGATGCCCGTGCGGACCGCGCCCTCGCCCCGCCGCAGCAGCACGTCGGCCCAGTTCTGCAGACCGGGCCCGTCCGGCGCACGCTGCAGGAAGACCTGGTAGTACGCACCCGCGCGCCGCTTGGCCGCCTCCTGCGAGAACCAGATCCCGTCCACCACGGCCGCCCGCCCCTGAGGCGTGGCCATCCGGGGCTCCCAGACCGCGACGTCCGCCGCGGTCGCCGACCGGCCCAGCACCGTCGTGTACAGCAGCCGCACGTAGCCCGCGTCCGTCCCGCCGGACCGGTTGAAGTACTCCTGGGAGTCGTAGAAGCGGCGCTGGGCGTCGTCGACCGTCGCGATCCCGCTCCGGACGGCGGCCAGCCAGTTGGCGGCCCCGGCGGGCTCGGGCTCCCGGCCGAGCACCTCGCGGTACGCCTGGGCGACCCGCTTGTTGATGTACTCGTCGCTCCGCGTGAGCTCCGCCACGAGGTCCGCCTGGTTGGTCCCCTGCATCAGGCGGGTCGTCCAGGTGTTGAGACCCGTGGGGTCCGTGCCGCGCCCGAGGAGGTCCGCGTAGAGCGCACGCACGACGGCCTGCGCCGTGGCGCGCGGCATGGCGGGCGTGCCGAGGTTCGCCGCGGCGACGGCGCGGATCGTGCCGAGCGCGGCGTAGCCGCCGTTGCCGGGGCACGCCGTGTACGAGACGTCGCGGTGCCCGAAGACCCGCGGCAGGTTGACGGTCTGGTTCTGGTAGCGCGAGTTCTCGCCGTTCCCGGTCGCGTACGACATCCAGCCCTGCGGGTCGCGGCTGTAGACCCCGAGCCGCCAGCCGATGACGCGACCCACGGCGTCCTGGGTCGCGGCGGAGGGCACCGCGTCGTAGGTGCCGAGCATGGCGACGCCGACCGTGCCGGTGTTGAACCCGCCGGCGTGCACCCCGATGACCGGCTTGGTCATGGAGTCGACGCGGCCCTCGTAGATGTTCCCCCACTTGTCGACGACGAAGTTGTATCCGATGTCGCACCAGCCGCGGCCGCTGATGTGGTACGCCTGGTCGTTGCGGATCTGCTGCATCGCGGCGGCGACCGACCCGTACGAGTTGCTGCCCGCGGTGTGGTGGACGACGGCGCCGACGATCGAGCCGGCCACGTCGGGCGTGCACACCGGAGCCCGTGCACCCCACTGCGCCCGGGTGATGACGGCGGGCACGGCGGCCGTCTGCACGACGGCCGCGGCGGGCTCCGCGGCGGGCTCCGCGGCGTGCTCGGTGGTCGCGACCGCGGTGCGGACCACCGCCCCTCCGGACGCCGCGGCGGTACGCGTGGTCGGGCTCGACGGCTCGACGAGCTCGGACCCCACCAGGGTGAGGCCGAGGTCCGCGGGACCCCCGTCGCCCGTCGCCGCGAAGGAGAGCTGGACGGCGTCGGCGTCGCCGATCCAGAACGAGTCGGTGCCGCCGCGCTTCTCGGTGCGCGCGTCTGCGGTGCCCTCGTCCGGACCGTCGTCGGCCACGTCGAGCGCGGCCCACCCGGTCCACTTCCCGTCGGTCTGCGTGCGCACCCGCGGGACGAGTCCGGTGGCGTCGGTCCCCACCGGCCACGTCACGCCGAGCGTCTGCACGTCCTGGGTCTCGACCGCCGGCGTCAGCACGCGGCCGTCCTCCGTCAGCGCGTCCGCGACCACCGGCTCGGCCGAGGGGTCCACGCTCGCCTCCGCCGCCTCGTCCGCGGTGACGCGGGGGGCGAGCAGGTCGTCCGGCGCGACGCGGCCCGGCTCGGCGGCCTCGGGCGCGGGGCCGGACGAGGCGGACGACGACGGCTCCGGCTCCGGCGTGCCCGACGGCGACGGCTCCGGCGTGACCCCGGCCGCCGGCGACTGAGCCGTGGCGGCCTGGGCGTCGGCCGTCGAGGCGACGACCAGGTCGGTGCTCGTCACCTCGGTCGCGGGGTCGGACCCCGAGCCCGGGTCCTGCGCCGCGCGCTGCACGACCGCGTCCGACCGGCTCGGGACCGTCTCGGCGGAGGGCGGCTCGAGGGTGGCGCCGGTCGCGGCGACCGACAGGGCGAGGAGCAAGCGGAGGAGCATGACAGTCCTGACATCGACCGGGCGCGTACCTCCGCAGGCTGAGCCCTCGATGACACGGAGTCAAGGATGCGCGCGGACGCGGTCCGCTTTGCTCCGGTATGCACCGCGCTCCGCCGCGCGGCGAGTCGGTACCCTAGGACGTCGCCCGCTCACCTTGGAGGACACCCGTGCGCATGCTCGTCACCGGCGGAGCCGGTTTCATCGGCTCCAACTTCGTGCACCAGGTGGTGCGCGAGCACCCCGAGGTCCAGGTCACCGTCCTCGACGCGCTGACGTACGCGGGTGACGAGAAGAGCCTCGCCCCGGTGTGGGACCAGGTGACGTTCGCCAAGGGCAGCATCACCGACCACGACATCGTCGACGACCTCGTGAAGAACAGCGACGTCGTCGTGCACTTCGCCGCCGAGTCGCACAACGACAACTCGCTGCACGACCCGTGGCCCTTCGTGCACACCAACGTCATCGGCACGTACACGCTGCTCGAGGCCGTGCGCCGGTACGACGTCCGGTACCACCACATCTCCACCGACGAGGTCTACGGCGACCTCGAGCTGGACGACCCGGCCAAGTTCACGCCGGACACCCCGTACAACCCGTCCAGCCCGTACTCGTCGACCAAGGCGTCCTCGGACCTGCTGGTGCGCGCGTGGGCGCGGTCGTTCGGCGTGCGCGCCACGATCTCGAACTGCTCGAACAACTACGGCCCGTACCAGCACGTGGAGAAGTTCATCCCGCGCCAGATCACCAACGTGATCGACGGCGTGCGGCCGAAGCTCTACGGCACCGGCGAGAACGTCCGCGACTGGATCCACGTCGAGGACCACAACTCCGCCGTGTGGGACATCATCACGAAGGGCCGCCTCGGCGAGACCTACCTGATCGGCGCGGACGGCGAGGTGGACAACAAGACCGTCGTCGAGCTCATCCTCGAGCTGACCGGGCAGCCGTCGGACGCCTACGACCTGGTGAGCGACCGCCCGGGCCACGACCTGCGCTACGCCATCGACGCGACGAAGCTCCGCACAGAGCTCGGCTGGGAGCCGCGGTACACCACGTTCCGCGACGGCCTGGCCGCGACGATCGAGTGGTACCAGGCCAACGAGGCGTGGTGGCGGCCCCAGAAGGACGCCACCGAGGCGAAGTACGCCCAGCTCGGGCGCTGACCCGACCCGCCTCGACGGCCGCCCCTCGCACCCCGGTGCGGCGGGCGGCCGTCGCGCACCCGCGCCCGGAAGTCGGGTCACAAAACCCGTAACACCCAGTCATGGCTCGCGCTAGGTTGCGAGGAGCGCGTCGTCGGCGCGCCGCTCGACCCCTCGCACGAAGGAGCTCCTGGACCATGCGCACCTCCACCACCCTGCGTCGCGCGACCGCCGCGCTCACCACCGGGCTCCTGAGCGGGGCGCTGCTCCTCGCCGGGGCCACCGGGGCGAGCGCCGACCCGTTCCGCTGCGGTTCCGCGGGCAGCGACCCGAACGCGTGGTGCACGACCGTCAAGACCTCGGTGACCACCCTCAACATCCGCTCCGGCCCCGGCACGGGCTACGGGGTGGTGGGCACGGTGAGCGGCGGCCAGCGCATCGAGGTGGAGTGCTGGGCCCCGGGCACGAGCGTCGGCGGCGTCACCGCGTGGACCAAGCTCTACAACAGCGGCTACGTGAGCGACTACTACCTGAACACCGGCATCGTGAAGAACTTCCTGCCGCGCTGCTGAGGCCCGGTGCCGGCCCGGGCCGCCCGGGCCGGCACCGCGACCCCCGCCGGCCGGGTGATCTGCACGAATCCTGCACGGCGCACCCCCGTGGCGTGCGCCGACGGCCGGGCCCGCGCTCCTATGCTCTCCCCGTGACCTCCCGCCACGCCGCTCCCGCACGCCCGCGCGTCGTCCGCCACGGACGCCCCCGGCGGAGCCACACGGTCCTGCGCGGCATCGCGCTGACGGTCGTCGGCGTGCTCTGCTTCGGCACGTCCGGAGCCGCGGCGCTGTACGTCCAGCTGAACAGCAACATCGACACGATCGACGCGAGCGACCTCATCCAGGCGCTGCCGGAACCGACCGCCACCGGCCCCGCGGACCCGGACGACCCGAACGCAGGGCGCGACGTCAACATCCTCCTGATGGGATCCGACGAGCGCGACGGCGAGAACGAGGCGATCGGCGGCCACGTGGACGGCATGCGGTCCGACACGACGATCGTCGCCCACATCTCGGCAGACCGGAGCCGGGTCGAGCTCATCTCGATCCCGCGCGACTCGCTCGTCGACATCCCGTCGTGCACCATGTCGAACGGCAGCACCACGTCGGCCCAGCGCAACGCGATGTTCAACTCCGCGTTCGCGATCGGGGCGGACAACGGCGGGGACATCGCCTCGGCCGCCGCGTGCACGGTCAACACGGTGCAGCAGAACACCGGGGTCCGGATCGACCACTTCGTCGTGGTCGACTTCGCCGGCTTCACCAAGATGGTCGACGCCATCGGCGGCGTGCCGATCTGCATCCCCAACGACATGAACGCCCCCAAGGCGGGTCTGTTCCTCAACGCGGGCGAGCAGACGCTGACGGGGACCCAGGCGCTCGCGTTCGCCCGGGCGCGCACCGGCGAGGGCGTCGGCGACGGCTCGGACACCAACCGGCTCGGCCGGCAGCAGGAGCTGCTCGCCGCGGTCGTCCGGGAGCTCCTGAGCAAGAACATGCTCACCGACATCACCCAGCTGATCCGGTTCCTCGACTCCGCGACCGAGTCGCTCTCGATCGACTCGGGGTTCTCGTCCATCTCCGACATGGCCGGGCTCGCCTACAGCCTCCGCAGCACCTCGGCTGCGAACATCTCCTTCATGACGATCCCGTTCATGACCGCGCCGAGCGACAAGTACCGCGTCGTGTGGGCACCGGAGGCCGACGCGATCTGGGCGAACGTCGCCGCTGACCAGCCGATGCTCGCGGGTACCAGCCAGGACCCGTCGCAGCAGGAGTCCGCGACGGGGACCGACGCGGGCACCGGGACGGACGCGGGCACCGACCCGGGCGCCGCCGACCCCGGTGACATCACCACCGCCCCCGCCACCCCGGACCCCGCCCAGACCCGCGAGGCGGGCAAGGAGGCGTTCTCGGCCGGCGACGTCACCGCCGTCTGCGGCTGACCGTGGCCCGCCCCGAGGACCGACCGGAGCGCGACGAGCCCCGTTCGACGCCGCCCAGCTTCGCGCCCGGCGCGACCGGCCGGCGTCCCACCGCCGACGGCGCGCGCACCGTCGGGGCACCCGCGCCCGACCCGGCTGCGGCCCGTCCGGTCCGCCCGCCCGCGCGACCCGGCCGCACCACCGCCACGCGCTCCGCGGCTCGGGTCGCGCCCGAGGGTGACGACGCCCCACGCCCGGTGCGCGTCTCCGGCCGCCCCGCAGCCGAGGGCACGCCCGCCGCGCCCGTGCGCTCCTCCGCGCGGCAGGGCTCCAGCGCCGTCCCGGTCGGCGCCGGTGACCGCCCCGCCGCCGACCGCCCCGCGCCCCCGCGCCCGCCCCGGCAGACCACGCCCGTCGGCCCCGGCCGCGCCCGGCCCT